>CAZREY010000192.1:0-1890 GCA_964599015.1 uncultured Thiobacillus sp. | reverse complement strand
TGGGCGGCTTTCCCCTGCGCCTGGACAGCAACAAGAAGATCCTGGAGTACCTGGCGGTCATCGGCTTCTACCACCTGCCCCTGGACTGGCTGGACACCTACACCGCCAAGGTGGAGGCGGTGTCCCGGGATGACATCCTGCGCGCTTTCGGGAACCGGGTCCGCCCCGAGTCCCTGAGCACCGTGGTGGTGGGGGGGCAGATTGAGGCAGGCCAGGAGTAATCAGGTCCGCATCATCGGCGGCAGCCATCGCCGCCGCCTGCTGCATTTCCCCGATGTGCCCGGCCTGCGCCCCACGCCGGACCGGGTGCGGGAGACCCTATTCAACTGGCTGGGCCAGGACCTGACCGGACTGATCTGCCTGGATGCCTTCGCCGGCAGCGGGGCCCTGGGTTTCGAGGCCGCCTCCCGGGGGGCGGAGCGGGTGGTCATGTGGGAAAGGGATGCCCGGGCGCTGGCCGCCCTGGGCAGGAATGCCCGGGACCTGGGGCTTGCCGGGGTGGAGGCCTTGGCGGCGGATGCCGTGGCCGTGCTGGGCATGCCGGGGGAGGTCTTCGACGTGATCTTCCTGGATCCGCCCTTCGCGGCGGATTTGCTGGAGCGCGCCCTGGCGGGTGCGGCGACACGCCTGCGCCCGGGCGGTAGAATCTATGCCGAGTCACCCAAGCCTTTGCCCCCGGATTTGCTGGAGCGTCTGGGACTGGTCATGGTCAGACAGGGCAAGGCGGGGCTTTCCCATTACTGCTTGCTGGAGCGGACTTGAACAGGGTCATCGTTTATCCCGGCACCTTCGATCCCATCACCTGCGGCCATGAAGACCTGGTGAAGCGGGCCCTGAGCCTGTTCGACGGGGTGATCGTGGCGGTGGCGGAAAACACGCCCAAGGTGCCCTGTTTTTCCCTGGAGGAGCGGGTGGAACTGGCGCGGCTGGCCCTGGCCGGCCTGGACAACGTGCGCGTGGAATCCTTCAGCGGCCTGCTGGTGGACTTCGTGCGCGGCCAGGAGGCGCGCATGGTGTTGCGGGGCCTGCGGGCCGTGTCTGACTTCGAATACGAATTCCAGCTGGCGGGCATGAACCGCCGCCTGGCGCCGGAGATGGAGACGGTGTTCCTGACACCGGCGGAACAGCATATGTTCGTGTCCGCCAGCATGGTGCGGGAGATTGCGCGCCTACACGGCGATGTGCGACCCTTTGTGCATCCCATGGTGGCCGAACGGCTGGTTGCCAGATATCAGGTTTGATGCCTGTGAAAGACTTCCATACAACTTAAAAGGAATACGCGATGGCTCTGATGATTACCGATGAATGCATCAACTGCGATGTGTGCGAACCGGAGTGCCCCAATGACGCCATTTCCCAGGGCGAGGATATCTATGTGATCGATCCCAACAAGTGCACCGAATGCGTGGGTCACTTCGATACCCCCCAGTGCCGGGAGGTTTGCCCCGTGGACTGCATCCCGGTGAACCCGGACTACGTGGAGACCCCCGAGCAACTCATGGAGAAATATCATCGACTGACGGGCAAATAGGCCCCCGCAGACACAGAAAAGCGCGGCCAAGGCCGCGCTTTTGCATTGTCCCTCCGGCTTTCAGGCAGCCAGGGCGGTTTCTTCGTTCCCTTCAACCTGGGACAGGGTGTCCCTGATCCGGTTGATCAGTTCGGTCAACTCGGCAACCTGACGTGCCACATCGCCCTGCATCTGCTCCAGTTCTCCGATCCGGTCTTCCAGGGTGTCGGCGGCCTTGTGGATGCGCTTGACGCTCTCCAGCCGGCGGCGCAACTGCATCTGATGCTCCCGCACCTGGCTTTCCATGGGGGACATGATGGCCTTCAGCCACTGCTCCACGTCCCGGTTGAGTATCTCGAAAACCTGCACCACCCGGGTCG
>CAZREY010000191.1:0-5543 GCA_964599015.1 uncultured Thiobacillus sp. | reverse complement strand
GTCCGGCCTGCCCGGGTGCAGCGGGCTGGATCCGGCCATGGTGGGCGTGTATCTGCTCAAGGACCTGGGCCTGGCGGAAGGCCGCATTCTGGATCGGTCCCTGCTGGACAAGGCGGAGCAGGAACTCAAGCGCCAGTATTTCAACCGGGGCATGTACGCGGTGCAGGTCAAGGCCACCACCACCCCCCTGGAGCGCAACCGCGTGGCGGTCACCTTCGATATTTCAGAAGGCGAGCTGGCGAAAATCCGATCCATCAACATCGTCGGCGCCAAGGCCTTCAAGGAAAAAGACCTGCTCAAGCTGTTCAACCTGGGCACCCCGGGCATGATGTCCTGGTGGACCAAGAATGATCAGTATTCCAAGCAGAAGCTCACGGGCGATCTCGAGACCTTGCGTTCCCACTATATGAACCAGGGTTACCTGGAGTTCAACATCGAATCAACCCAGGTGTCCATCACGCCGGACAAGAAGGACATCTACATCACCATCAACATCAGGGAAGGCGAGAAATACACCATTTCCGACTTCCGCTTCGCCGGTAACCTTCCTATTCAGGGGGAAGAACTGAAAGGCCTGATCTCCCTGAAGGTTGGTGATGTTTTTTCCCGGGAAAAACTGACCGAATCCACAAAGCAGATCGGTGACCGCCTGGGCAACGACGGCTATGCCTTCGCCAATGTCAACGCTGTTCCGGAGCTGGACCAGGGTTCCCATACCGCCGCCTTCACCTTCCTGGTTGACCCGGGCCGCAAGGTGTATGTGCGCCGGGTCAACGTCACGGGCAACACCCGCACCAAGGACGAGGTGGTGCGGCGAGAGATGCGCCAGATGGAAGGCGGCTGGTATGCCGCCGACAAGATCAACCGTTCCCGTGAACGGGTGGATCGCCTGGGCTTTTTCAAGGACGTGACGGTGGAAACTCCGCCCGTGCCCGGCACCACGGATCAGGTGGACGTGAACGTCAACGTGGAGGAGCAGCCCACCGGCAACCTGCTGCTGGGCGCGGGCTTCTCCAGTTCGGAAGGCCTGGTGCTGTCCGGTTCCGTGTCCCAGAACAATCTGTTCGGCACCGGCAACCGCCTGTCGCTCAACCTGAACAGCGGCAGCGTCAATACCCACTATGGCCTGTCCTTCACCAACCCCTACTTCACCCAGGATGGCGTGAGCCTGGGCTACGACCTGTACAAGAAAAAGGTGGACACCACCAGTTCCAGCCTGTCCGCGGTGGCGGACTACAGCACCGATACCCTGGGCGCGGGATTGCGCGTGGGCCTGCCGATCACGGAGTTCGATACCATCCATCTCGGCGCGGTATATGAAAGCGTGGACCTGAATCTGACTGCAACCGCGCCCAACTTGTATTTCACTTTCGCGAACCAATATGGCGCGGGTTGCGCGGTGCCGTCGGTGTGCAGCGTCACCACCGATACCCTGCGCCTGGAGGCGGCTTGGGCGCGTGATTCCCGCGACAGCCTGCTCTTCCCGACAAAAGGCACTTACCAACGGATATTCGCTGAGTGGGGCACCCCTATCGGCGACTTGAAGTATTACAAGCTCAGCTATCAGCACCAGTGGCTCAGGCCCCTCTCCCGCAACGTCAGCCTGTTGCTGAACGGCGAGATCGGCATCGGCGGCGGCTTTGACGGCAAGGAACTCCCCGTTTTCCGCAACTTCTTCGCGGGTGGCATCGGCTCCGTGCGTGGCTTCGACTCCAGCGCCCTGGGGCCCAAACAACTCAATGGTGCGGGAGCGTCCTTCTCCATCGGCGGTGAAACGCGGGTGGTCGGCAATGCGGAACTGCTCTTTCCCTTCCCCGGCATGGGGAACGACAAATCCGTACGTTTGTCCGCATTCGCCGATGTAGGCCAGGTATTTGGTCCGGGCGACCTGAGTGGACGTTACAGCAAGTTTTCCGTGTCCGATCTGCGCTACTCTCTAGGCATGGCGGTCACCTGGTACTCGCCCATGGGTCCCATCAAGCTCTCCCTGGCCCAGCCCCTCAACGCCGCGACTGACGACAAGGAACAGATGTTCCAGTTCCAGTTGGGCAATGTATTCTGATTCAGGAGTTCACATTGAAACGCATCCCCTCTCTCCTCCTTTCAGCTCTGCTGGCAATGGGCCTCCTCGCCAGTACCGCTTTCGCTGACACCAAGATCGGTTTCGTGAACACCGAGCGGGTTTTCCGGGATTCCCAACTGGCGGTGAAAGCCCAGAAAAAGCTGGAGAAAGAGTTTCAGACCCGTGAGCAGGATATCCAGAAGATGACCAAGCAGGCCCGCGACCTCCAGTCCAGCCTGGAGAAGGAGGCATTGACCATGTCCGAGGCGGACCGCGCCAAGAGGCAGAAGGAGTTGGCCAATCTGTCCCGGGACATCCAGCATGCCCAACGGGAGTTCCGCGAGGATCTGAACCAGCGCAAGAACGAGGAATTCGGCGCCGTGCAGGACCGGGCCCGCAAGGCCATCCTGGAAATCGCCGAAAAGGAAAAATTCGACCTCGTCCTGGAGAACGTGATCTATGCCAGCCCCAAGGTCGATATCACCGAGCGTGTCCTGAGGGCCCTGGATAAATAACCCTGCCCCCATGCCTGCCCTGACCCTGGCCGAACTCCAGGCCCATCTGGGTGGCAGCATCCGGGGCAACCCGGGCAAAACCGTTGTCGGTGCCGCATCCCTGGAAAGCGCCCGGCCGGACCAGCTCAGCTTTATCGTCAGCCCTAAATACCTGTCCCAGGCCCGGACATCCGTGGCGGGCATTCTCATCGTGCCCGAAGGCCTGGCGGAGTCCCTGGAGGTGGATTGCCTGGCTGTCGCCAACCCCCATGCCGCCTTTGCCCGGGCCCTGGCACTTCTGCATCCAGAACCGTGCCAGACCCCGGGCATCCACCCCACGGCCGTCATTTCCCCGGGGGCGGAGATCGGCGAAGGCGCCCGCATCGGGGCCGGGGCCGTGGTGGCTGCGGGCGCGGTCATCGGCGCGGATTCCACGGTGGGTGCCCAAGGCTATATCGGCCCCAATGCCCGCCTGGGAAAAGGCTGCCTGTTGCACCCCCGCGTCACCGTCCAGCATGGCTGTCAGCTGGGTGACCGGGTGGTGCTCCAGCCGGGCTGCGTCATCGGCGGAGACGGATTCGGCCTGGCGTGGGAAGGCGACCACTGGTCCAAGGTCCCCCAGGTGGGACGGGTCATCCTCGGCAACGACGTGGAGGTGGGCGCCAATACCACCATCGACCGGGGCGCCCTGGACGACACGGTGATCGAGGACGGGGTCAAGCTCGACAACCTGATCCAGATCGCCCACAACTGCCGCGTCGGTCGCCACACCGCCATTGCCGCCTGCGTGGGTATCGCCGGCAGCACGAGGATCGGCGCCTATTGCCAGATCGGTGGCGCGGCCATGATCATCGGCCATCTGGAAATCTGTGATCGGGTCACGGTTTCGGCGGGCAGCTTTGTCGCCAAGGACATCAAGACGCCCGGGGTGTATACCTCGGTGCAGCCCCTCATGGCCCATGAGGACTGGAAAAGGAATGCCGCCCACCTGCGCCATCTGGACAAGCTGTCGCAGCGCATCAAGGCCCTGGAAAAGTTACTGAAAGATCAACGCAATCCCTAGGAATGAGCAGATGGAAACCATGGATATCACCCAGATCATGAAGTTTCTCCCCCACCGCTATCCCTTCCTGCTGGTGGACAGGGTGCTGGAGATCGTGCCCAACGAGCGCATCGTCGCCCTCAAGAACATCAGCATGAACGAGCCCCAGTTTCCGGGCCATTTCCCAAACCACCCGGTGATGCCCGGCGTGCTCATGATCGAGGCCCTGGCCCAGACCGCGGGCCTGCTGGCCTTCAAGAGCGGCGGCCAGGAGGTGAACGAGCACAGCGTCATCTACTTCGTGGGCATCGATGGCGCCCGCTTCAAGCGTCCGGTGGTGCCGGGCGACCAGCTGCGCATGGAAGCCACCATCCTCAAGGTCACCCGCGGCATCTGGAAATTCGCCGCCAAAGCCACGGTGGACGGCCAGCTGGCCTGCGAGGCCGAACTCATGTGCACCCTGAAGCAGCTGGGCTGAGCCTCCATGGCCCGCATCCACTCCACCGCCCTGGTCTCCCCCGGCGCCCGCCTGGGGGAGGACGTGGACATCGGCGCCTACACCCTCGTGGGTGAGCATGTGGAAATCGACGAGGGCACCCGCGTCGGTCCCCATGCCGTCATCACCGGCCATACCCGTATCGGCCGCGACAACCGTATCTTCCAGTTCGTCTCCCTGGGCGAGGAGCCCCAGGACAAAAAGTATGCCGGCGAACCGACCCGCCTGGAGATCGGCGACCACAACGTGATCCGTGAGTTCTGCACCTTCAACACCGGCACGGTGCAGGACGCGGGCGTCACCCGCATCGGCAGCCACAACTGGATCATGGCCTACGTGCACATCGCCCACGACTGCGTGGTGGCCAATCACACCATCTTCGCCAACAACGCCTCCCTCGCCGGCCACGCCCATGTGGACGACTACGCCATCCTGGGGGGCTTCACCGGCGTGCACCAGTTCTGCCGGGTGGGTGCCCATGTCATCACAGGCATCGCCTCCGTGGTACGCCAGGACATCCCGCCCTATTTCACCGTGGCCGGTTCCCCCGCCCAACCCCACGGCATCAATTCCGAAGGCCTCAAGCGGCGCGGCTTCAGCCCGGAGGCCATCACCGCCATCAAGCGCGCCTACAAGGCCCTCTACAAATCCGGCCTCACCCTGGCGGATGCCCAGGCCATCATCGCCCAGGAGGCGAAAGGCACACCGGAGCTGGTCCGCCTGGCGGAATTCCTGGCCCAACCCGGCCGCGGCATCGTCCGCTGATTGGAACCGGGTATGGGGAATGGGAAATGGGAAATGGGGAAGCATCGTGCCCCCCATCCCCCATCCCCCATCCCTCATCCCCCACAAGTCGCCATCGTCGCCGGCGAAGCTTCCGGCGACCTGCTGGGCGGTCTGCTGATCCGGGCCCTCAAAGGCACCGGCTTGAACGCGGACTTCGTCGGCATCGCCGGACCGAAGATGCAGGCCGCCGGCGCCCGCTCCCTCTTCCCCATGGAGGCCCTCTCCGTGCGGGGCTATGTGGAGGCCCTGGGCAGCCTGCGCAAGATCCTGCGCATACGCCGCGGCCTGGCCCGCCTGCTCAAGACCCACCGGCCGCGGCTGTTCATCGGCGTGGATGCCCCCGACTTCAATCTTTCCCTGGAGGCCAACCTGAAACGGGCCGGCATCCCGACGGTGCACTTCGTCAGCCCCTCCGTATGGGCCTGGCGCCCCAAGCGCATCCGCAAGGTGAAGAAGGCGGTGGACCACGCCCTGCTGATCTTTCCCTTCGAGGAAGAGATATACCGGCAGGCCGGCATCCCCGCCACCTACGTAGGCCATCCCCTGGCCCATGCGCTGGCAGAACCCAACCGCAAGAACGCCCGGGAACGCCTGGCCCTGAACAATGACGCGGAGTGGGTGGCACTGCTGCCCGGCAGCCGCCCCGGAGAATTGAAGGCCCTG
>CAZREY010000190.1:0-5550 GCA_964599015.1 uncultured Thiobacillus sp. | reverse complement strand
TCCCAGATTGATGCAAAGCCGACCGGGAAAACGCCGAGTAGTGCCACGATGACACGCTCCTCCCGGGTGTCCCTGTCAAAATCCTCAAGCTGAAGTACGGATGGATCTAGCCATGGAAAAGCCGCAGCCCGGGAAGCGACATACAGCTTCTGCAAGGCCGGACGATCTGATTCGGCAAATTCGCGTATGTGCAGGCTCATCCCTATAGCATCAGCCAGGAAACTCAGGCCAGGTGATCTTGGATTTCGATGCCATGAACCCGGACGAACCAAGCCACCGCCTTCTCCTGCTGCTCGGCGATGAACGTCTCTTTGTGGCTGTTGTATTCGAGGGGATCGGCGAAATCAATTTCCGCAATCTTGAGCTTGAGGGCCTCGTAGGATTTCCTGACCTCCGGGTGCGTGCGTAAATAATCGCGGAATGCGAGGTGCCGTATCCAGTGGTAACTGCCTCTTGTCATGACATGGATGTTGGCGACGGAGTTGTAATCTCGCCCGAAGGCCAGTTCGTCCTTATCACCGAGGATGCTTGGCAACGGAATGTCCTTGAGCGCAACCAGTGCGACAAAGAAGCGCCGATAAGGCATTCCGGCATTGAACTTTTCGATGTAGGTGTAACCGGCATCAAGCAGCGGGATGACCATGGCGTCAAGCGATTGTTCTTCCTGCAGGCCAACCAGGATATCAATGATGGGTTTGGCGGCGATGTCGCCCAGTGAGGTACTCCCGATGTGCTCGACGGCAGGCACAAAGTCCGATAGCGCCTTTTCAATGGCCTGGCGATGGCTAGCAAAGTCATCCTGCCAGCTGTGTTGATAGGGCAACAGAGCAACTTTCATCGCTGCTTCTCCACTACGGACAGGTACATGAGCGTGCTTCCTATGACCATCCCGCAATCAGCGCATCAAGTGCGCATGCTTAAATCCCAAATTCTAGGAGTGCCACATGGATCGACCAATCATCAGCGTATTTCTCGCCTTGAGCCTTGATGGATTCAGGCATTGCGCTGTTTGCAGGACTACAGCACCGATTCGATTTCAAGATTGATGGCGTTCGTCGCCTGCCAAGCGGCCAGGTTCAAACCATCTACCGCCTCGTCCAATAAAGGGGCAGATCACCATGAGGAACAGCATTATGGAACGACTTGAGGGCAAAACCGCATTGGTCACTGGTGCAGCGCGTGGGATCGGGGCTGCGATTGCTACTGCCTTTGTCGACAATGGCGCTTTTGTCTATCTGACCGATATTGACGATGCCCCTGGCCAGGAGCTGGCCTACGGCCTGGGCAGCAAGGCTCGCTATGTCCATCTTGACGTGCGCGATGAAGGTCAATGGCAGTCTGTCATGGCACGGATCCTCGACGAGTGCGCCGGCTTGAACGTGCTGGTCAATAACGCCGGCATCACGGGATTCGAGGACGGCTGTTTCGTTCATGATCCGGAGCATGCCTCGCTCGAGGATTGGCATGCCGTGCATCGCACCAACCTCGACGGCGTCTTCCTTGGCTGCAAGCATGCCATTCAAACAATGCGCCGGTCGACGAGCACCGGGGCGATCATCAACATTTCCTCGCGCTCCGGCCTGGTCGGTATTCCCGCCGCCGCGGCCTATGCGTCGTCGAAAGCGGGCGTCCGCAACCACACCAAGACAGTGGCGCTCTACTGCGCCGAACAGGGCCTGCCGATACGCTGCAACTCGATTCACCCTGCGGCCATCCTGACCCCCATGTGGGAGCCGATGCTCGGTGAAGGGCCCGAGCGGGAAATCAGGATGCGCGAGTTCGTGCAGGATTGCCCGATGCGACGCTTTGGCCGCCCTGATGAAGTGGCGGCCGTGGCAGTTATGCTCGCCTCCGACGAGGCTGCCTACATGAACGGTGCGGAACTGAACATGGATGGTGGAATCCTGGCGGGGGCTGCCGCTGCTCCGAAGGCTGGTTCCACCACATGACAGCTTACTGTCGGTTTCCGGCCATAGAACCTCGGACACCACATACGGCAGCGCGGGGTCGGGTGCGGCCCGACACAGCCCCTACCATGTAGGTCGGCAACGAGGCGTGTCCTGCCTGATACAGGAGAGTGAAGCTGACGCCCGGGCGATGCCCGCTTCCACTCCGCGAAAACGGCATTCTTTCAAACAACCGGTTCGGCGCTGAGGATGCCATCCAGCCGCACCACGCCGCTCTCGCCCTCTTCCGTGCGGTAAGTCAGCCATTCTGCCCCGTCCCGGGTGGTCACGTCGGTGGGCAGGACGGTGAGTTGCCGTTCTTCGCCCCCCTCTTCCCGCAGGCGCAGACGCAGCTTCTGTCGCCGCAGCACGGCGAACTCCAGCTTTTCGTGGGCGATGCAGGGAATGGGCACGTAGTCACTCATTTCATCCCCCTTCCGGCTTCGGACTTGACGTCCCTCAGCGCAGCCGCGCCTCGCCACCGGCCCAGGGCCGCAGGTGGTCGCCGATGGCGCTGCCGATGCGGCGGGCCAGGCGTTCGGCCAGGTCTTCCTGGGGTGTGTAGTCCAGGATGTCCTCGGCTTTCACCACTTCCCGGGCCACGTAGTCCAGGCTGCCCAGGCCGTCGGCCAGGCCCAGGTCGATGCTGCGGGTGCCGTTCCAGATGAGGCCGCTGAACATGTCCGGGGTTTCCTTCAGGCGCTTGCCCCGGCCCTGGCGCACGGCCTGGATGAACTGCTGGTGGATCTCGGTGAGCATGAGCTTGGCATGGCCCTCTTCCACCGGGTCGATGGGGGCGAAGGGGTCCAGGAAGCCCTTGTGCTCGCCGGCGGTGAGCAGGCGGCGCTCCACGCCCAGCTTCTTCATGGCCTCGGTGAAGCCGAAGCCGTCCATGAGCACGCCGATGGAGCCGATGAGGGAGGCCTTGTCGACAAAGATCCTGTCGGCGGCGGCGGCGATGTAATAGCCGCCGGAGGCGCACAGGTCGTCCACCACCACGTAGAAGGGAATCTTGGGGTACTTGGCCTTGAGCCGCTGGATCTCGTCATAGACCTGGCCGGCGTGCACCGGGCTGCCGCCGGGGCTGTTGATGCGCATGACCACGGCCTTGGTGTGCTTGCCTTCGAAGGCGCTGCCCAGGGCGGCGATGAGGGCGTCGGCGCTCAGGCCGTCCTCGCCGCCGATCTCGCCCTGCAATTCCACCAGGGCGGTGTGGGGGCCGGTGGAGACGAAGTCCTCGCCTTCGAAGCTCAACAGCAGGATCAGCACGGTGAAGAGGAAAAGGAAGCTCAGGGAGCGGAAGAAGATGTTCCAGCGGCGGCTGCGGCGCTGTTCCACCAGGTGGGCCAGGAGCAGGCGTTCCAGGGCGCCCCGTTCGGAGTTGTTGTTGAGCTCTTCACTCATGTTGCTTCCTTGCTCGATGCTTGCAGATAGATGCCGCCGTCCCGTTCCACCACTGGAATGGGCTCCAGGCCCACGCCGTTGCAGCGTCCGCCCTGGCAGTTGCCCGAGGCTGGATCATATAGTGCCCCATGGGTGGCGCAGATCAAATAATGGCCTGAGAAATCAAAGAATTGCCCAGGCTGGTAGTCCAGTTCCACGGGCACGTGGCCGCAGCGGTTGAGAAAGGCCCGGGCCCGGCCCCGCCAGCGGATGACGAAGGCGGGCGCCGGCGAGCCGTCCTGCTCCACTTCGAAGCGCACCCCGTCGCCGCCCTCCGCCAGGTCCTCGGCGCGGCAGATAAGCCTTGCCCCCGGGGCCTCCCCGGTGCCGGTGCCATCATCCGGGAGGGTCAGGCGGCGTTCCGTCTCAGCCATTCCGCCAGCTCGGCGAAACTGCGGCATACCGCCAGGGGGGCCAGGTCCGCCAGGTTTTCCGGCGGATGGGCGCCGTAGCCCGCCGCCAGGGAGGCGATGCCGGCATTGCGGGCCATCTCCAGGTCGTGGGTGGTGTCGCCGATCATCAGGGCCTGGTCCGGCGCCACCATGAGCTCGTCCAGCAGTTCCTCGATCATGGCCGGATGGGGCTTGGAGTGGGTCTCGTCGGCGGTGCGGGAGGCGTGGAAAAAGGGCTCCAGGCCCGTGTGGCCGAAGGCCCGGTCCAGGCCCCGCCGGGCCTTGCCCGTGGCCACCGCCAGGGTGTGGCCCCGGCCGTGGAGGTCCTGGATCAGCTCCCGGGCGCCCTTGAACAGGGGGATTTCCGCGTCCTGGCCCAGGTAGTGGCGGCGGTAATGGTCCGCCAGGGGCTGGTGCTGGTCCTCGGGCAGGTCCGGGAAGAGGGTTTCCAGGGCCTGGCGCAGACCCAGGCCGATGATGTGGCTGGCCGCCTCCCGGCTGGGCGCGGGCAGGCCCATGTCCCGGCTGGCCGCCTGGATGCAGGCGACGATGACCCCGGCGGAGTCCATCAGGGTGCCGTCCCAGTCGAAGATCAGCAGTTCGAAGCGTTTGCCCATGCGTAAACAACCCAGTCGAATCAAATGCAAAAAGCCGACCCGAGGCCGGCTTTTTGGTTTTGGTGGGCAGTACTGGGATCGAACCAGTGACCCCCGCCGTGTGAAGGCGGTGCTCTACCGCTGAGCTAACTGCCCGATAAATCGGAGAGGCGCGCATTCTAAAGACGCCCATCGAATGGGTCAAAGGCTTTTTGGGGCCGGTTTTTGGGATGGGTGCGGGCATCCAGTAGAATCGCGGCCTTTCGCTGCCTTCAAACTGTACTTGCCATGGTCCGCACCCGCTTCGCCCCCTCCCCCACCGGCTACCTGCACATCGGCGGCGCCCGCACCGCCCTGTTCTCCTGGGCCTATGCCCGCAAGATGGGGGGCACCTTCGTGCTGCGCATCGAGGATACGGACCGGGAGCGCTCCACCCAGGCCTCGGTGCAGGCCATCCTGGACGGCATGGCCTGGCTGGGCATCGACTGGGACGAGGGCCCCTACTACCAGATGGAGCGCCTGGAACGGTACAAGAACGTGGTGGGCCAATTGCTGGAAGCCGGCCACGCCTACTACTGCTACGCCAGCAAGGAAGAGCAGGAAGCCATGCGGGAGGCCCAGAAGGCCCGAGGCGAGAAGCCCCGCTACGACGGCCGCTGGCGTCCGGAGCCGGGCAAGACCCTGCCCGAGCCCCCCGCCGGCATCACGCCTGTCATCCGCTTCAAGACTCCTATCGAGGGTGAAGTCACCTTCAACGACATGATCAAGGGCCCCATCACCGTGGCCAACGCGGAACTGGACGACCTGGTCATCGTGCGCGGCGACGGCATCCCCACCTACAACTTCGGCGTGGTGGTGGACGACTGGGACATGGGCATCACCCACGTCATCCGGGGCGACGACCACGTGAACAACACGCCGCGCCAGATCAACATCCTCAAGGCCCTGGGGGCGCCCATCCCCACCTACGCCCACGTGCCCATGATCCTGGGCCAGGACGGCGAGCGCCTGTCCAAGCGCCACGGCGCCGTGTCCGTGCTGCAATACCGGGAGGAAGGCTACCTGCCCGAGGCCCTGCTCAACTACCTGGCCCGTCTGGGCTGGGGCCATGGCGACGACGAGAAATTCGGCGCCGCCCAGTTCGTGGAATGGTTCGACTTGGGCCAGGTGAAC
>CAZREY010000189.1:0-5593 GCA_964599015.1 uncultured Thiobacillus sp. | reverse complement strand
CGGTATCCACTGGTCCTTCGAGGGCCGGGCA
Source organism: uncultured Thiobacillus sp. (assembly GCA_964599015.1). GTDB lineage: Bacteria > Pseudomonadota > Gammaproteobacteria > Burkholderiales > Thiobacillaceae > PFJX01. Next base: position 5,562 of record CAZREY010000189.1, on the reverse strand, counting down.
GCGGACCAGCGGGAGACCATGGCCGACATGAAGACGGGCCTGATGTTGGGCCTGGCCCTGATCTACATCGTCCTGGCCTGGGTGTTCGGCCACTACGGCTGGCCCGTCATCATCATGCTGGCCATCCCCTTCGGCCTGGTGGGGGCCATCACCGGCCACTGGCTCATGGGCATCGACCTCACCATCCTGTCCATGTTCGGCCTGTTCGGCCTGTCGGGCATCGTGGTGAACGATTCCATCGTGCTGGTGGAGTTCTACCGCCACCAGCGGGAGAAGGGCATGGCGGTGAAGGAGGCCCTCGTCAACGCCGCCTGCCTGCGCCTGCGGGCCATCCTGCTGACCTCGCTCACCACCATCGGCGGCCTTTCATCCCTGATGCTGGAGACCTCCCTCCAGGCCCAGTTCCTCATCCCCATGGCCACCTCCATCACCTTCGGCCTGGCCTTCACCACCGTGCTGGCCCTGCTGTGGCTGCCGGCCATGCTGTCCTATTACGAGTCAGGACACGTGCGCCTGATGCGCCTGCTGGGGCGGCCGGCGGCGGCGTGATGGTTTCGGGCACAAGCGTGGCTTGCCTGACTGCACCCTGAAGGCCCGCCATGGCCGCCTGGGCGGTGAAATCCGGTGTCCTGTCACCCACCCCCAGGGCGGCATGGGCATGAACAGTAAATAAGGCCGTCAACGCGCCAAGCCAGGTTCTGGACACATCCACTTCTTCTTCAGCGGTCAGGCTGTCATCCCCGCATTTCCCCCCGGCGCACCCAGATGCCGCGTTCCTCGCAGTGCAGCAGTTCGCTGCCGCTCTTCAGGTACTGGCCCAATGGGTAGACGACGTTGTTGAAATAGCACGCGCCCGTTTCCATATCCAGGTCCAGGGAAAAGTCCTCGTCGTCGTTGAAAATGGGGGAGGTATTCAGTTCGGGGTCGGGGGCGCCGACTTGAAGGACGTGCTCGGTCATGGTCTGTTTCCTCCAGAAAATCATGGGATATACCGGGACGGCACCCGGCGGCCTAGGACTGGCGGCCGCGCTGCATCAGGCGACCGGCGATTTCCAGGGCCACGCCCAGGACCAGCAGCAGGCCGCCGATCCAGATGCCTTCCGGCGCCAGGAAGATGACCACGCCGCCCAATAACGTCAGCAACAGGGCAAGCGCTTGTCGCGTTCGAGGATTCCGGATCATCTTCGCCTCCTTCTTGGTCCTCTAATTCATCATAGGCAGCCCCGGGGCCTCCGGTCAGCCGTGACGGGTGGCGCGCAACCTCTAACATGAAACAATAAGACGTCGTTTCCGCCGGCACCCCGCACCCGGGAACCCACAAGAAGAGGAAGCTCCATGCCCGACCTGAAAGCCTTGGATGAGCATCTGCTCTACCGGCGCTGCGACCCCGAACAGTTCGTCTTCCAGACCACGGCCGAACTGGCCGCCAGCACGGAAATCGTCGGCCAGGAGCGGGCGGTGGATGCCGTTGCCTTCGGCATCGACATCCAGCGGCCGGGTTACAACCTATATGTGATGGGCGAGCCGGGCAGCGGCCGCCATTCCGTGGTGCGTCGCCTGCTGGAGGCCAAGGCCACCGAAGGGGAGATCCCCAGCGACTGGTGCTACATCAACAACTTCGCCGAGGCCAACAAGCCCCGCATGCTGCAGGTGCCGGCCGGTCGCGGCGGCCAGTTGAAGCGGGACATGCAGGAATTCGTCGCCGAGCTGCCCAAGGCCATCGCCGCCGCCTTCGACAGCGACGAATACCGGGCCCGCATCGAGGCCATCAACGAAGCCTTCAAGGAGCGGGAGGAAAAGGCCCTGCGGGAGCTGGGCCAGACCTCGTCGGAACAGGGCATCGCCCTGCTGCGCACCCCCCACGGCTTTGCCTTCGCCCCCATGAAGGACGAGGAGGCCATGGCGCCGGACGTGTTCGAGGCCCTGCCGGACGCGGAAAAGGAGCGCATCGGCGGCCTCATCGAATCCTTCGGCGAGCGGCTGAAGCAGCTCATGCACCAGTTCCCCCGCTGGCGGCGGGAACTCCAGGCCCAGATCAAGGAGGCCAGCCGCGACATCCTGGGCCTGGCGGTGGGCCACCTCATCGAGGAGCTGAAGGCCCGCTACGCCGATCTGGACGCGGTGCGGGCCTTTCTGGACGAGGTCCTGCGGGACGTCATCGAGATGGGCGAGCAGCTGCGGGAGCAACCCAAGAGCGAGGGCGATCTGTCCAGCCTGGTGATCAGCGGCAGCATCTCGGCGGCCCGCTACCAGGTGAACCTGCTGGTGGACAACGCGGCCACCCGGGCCGCCCCCGTGGTGTACGAGGACAACCCCATCTATCCCAACCTGGTGGGGCGCGTGGACCACGTCTCCCAGCTGGGCACCCTCATCACCAATTTCACCCTGGCCAGGTCCGGCGCCCTGCACCGGGCCAATGGCGGCTACCTGGTGCTGGATGCCCTCAAGGTGCTGACCCAGCCCTATGCCTGGGAAGGATTGAAGCGGGCCCTGCGCGCCGGGCAGGTGCGCATCGAATCCCTGGGCCAGGTCTACGGCTGGGTGAGCACCCAGTCCCTGGAGCCCGAACCCATCCCCCTGAACGTGAAGGTGGTGCTCATCGGCGAGCGGCGCGTCTATTACCTGCTGAAGGCCCTGGACCCGGACTTCGACGAACTTTTCAAGGTGGCGGCGGATTTCGAGAACGAGCTGGTGCGGGACGATGACAACACCCGGGTCTACGCCGAATGCATCGCCACCCTGGCCCGGAGCGGCAAGCTGCGTCCCCTGGACCGGGCCGCCTGGCCGGCGACGGGGAGAGGCTCACGGTGAGCCGCCGCCGCATGGTGGACCTGCTGCAGGAGGCCGACCACTGGGCCGCCAGGGCGGGCCGCGACACGGTGCGTCGGGAGGACGTGGAGCAGGCCATCGCGGCCCAGATCCGCCGCGTCGACCGGGTGCGCGGCCAGTACCAGGAGGAGATCCTGCGGGACAACCTGCTGATTTCCGTGGCGGATGGTCGCATCGGCCAGGTGAACGGCCTGGCGGTCATCGCCCTGGACGACTTCATGTTCGCCCACCCGGTGCGCATCACCGCCACGGCCCGGGTGGGGGAGGGCAACGTCATCGACATCGAGCGGGAGGCGGAACTGGGCGGCGCCATCCACAGCAAGGGCGTCATGATCCTGTCCGCCTTCCTGGGTGCCCGCTATGCCCGCAACGTGCCCCTGTCCCTCTCCGCCAGCCTGGTGTTCGAACAGTCCTACGGCCCGGTGGAAGGCGACAGCGCCTCCCTGGCGGAGCTGTGCGCCCTGCTCTCCGACCTGGCCAACCTGCCCGTCAGGCAGGCCCTGGCCGTCACCGGCTCGGTGAACCAGTTCGGCGACGTCCAGGCCATCGGCGCGGTGAACGAGAAGATCGAGGGCTTCTTCGACATCTGCCGGGCCCGGGGCCTCACCGGTGAGCAGGGGGTGCTGATCCCCGCCGCCAACGTCAAGCACCTGATGCTGCGCCAGGACGTGGTGCGGGCCTGCGCCGAGGGCAAGTTCGCCATCTACGCGGTGAAGAACGTGGACGAGGCCATCGAGTTGCTCACCGGTATGCCCGCCGGCGAAGCCAACGAGGAAGGCATGGTGCCCGAAGGCACCATCAACTTTATGGTGGCGGCCCAGCTGGCCGAATTGTCCGCCGTGCGCCAGGCCTTCGCGGCGGCGGGCCGGCAGCAGAATGGAGAAACCCAGACAAGTACCGGAGAGAATGGGAAGGCAGGCGACCAGAAAAACGATGAAGGCCAGGGTAGTCAGCCCAGGCCATGAACCGTTGCTTCAAATCCGTGCCGCGCGTGGCCGTGGCTTCACCACCTCATCCCAAGAGAGGGCGTGGGGCCACGGGTCTCTTGTCTCGCATCCCCGGCTTTGTTAAGGCTGACTTAAGAAATCCCTAAGCCAACATTAAGGTTCGGTCTTCACGCTGTGGGCCATGTTCAACCAGCCCAAAGGAGACCGGCCATGAAAGTCGCCCTCGCCACCCTGGCCTTCCTGTGCATCCCCGCCGCACAGGCGGCTACCCCCGCGGAACTGCTCGCCGGCTACCGCACCGAAGCCGTCCAGCAGTCCCCACGTTACAAGCCCTCCACCGATCTGGGCGCGCATTTGTACAACCGGCGATTTTCCGCTTCGGGAAGAATGCCGTCCTGCACGAGCTGCCACACGGACGATCCGGCCAGGCCCGGCCGCCATGTGGTCACCGACAAGGCGATCAAGCCCCTGTCGCCCGCCGCCAATGCCGAGCGTTTCAGCGATCCGGCCAAGGTGGAGAAGTGGTTCCGCCGCAATTGCACGGAAGTCATCGGGCGCGAATGCAGCGCCGCAGAGAAGGCCGACTTCATCGCTTTTCTGACGAAGGGGCGTTGACATGAAAACTCCGATATTTCTGGCCTCGCTGTTATCCCTGTCCTTCGCCGCCCATGCCGACAACCTGCACCCGCCTGCCGACACGCCCGCCGAGTTCCAGACCGAATGCGGGAGCTGCCATCTCGCCTTCCCGCCACAACTCATGGCGGCGGACGATTGGCGGCGGGTGATGTCCACCCTCGATAGGCATTACGGCGACAACGCCAGCCTGGACCAGAAAACGCGGCGTACCATCGAGGACTTCCTGGTGCGCCATGCCGGACGCGGCGACAAAGCCGGCTCCGCGACCCGGGACGGCGAACCGCCCAGATTGACGTCCAGCGCCTGGTTCAAGCGCAAGCACCACGAAGTGACGCGCGCCGACTGGACGCACGCCAAGGTCAAGACCCCCTCCAACTGCGCGGCCTGCCACACCAGGGCGGCTCTGGGCAGCTACCGCGAGCGTGAAATCGTCATGCCCAACGGCCGCCGCTGGGAGGATTGAGCATGGACAGGATTCTGGTCTGGGACTGGCCGGTGCGCATCGGCCACTGGCTGCTGGCCGGCGCATTCGCCCTGGCGTGGCTGACGGGGGACAGCGAGGAATGGCGGCTCGTGCATGCCTACGCGGGCGGCACGATGGTTGGCGTGATCCTGTTCCGGCTGGTCTGGGGCCTGGTGGGCACGCGCCACGCGCGCTTCGCCAGCTTCGTGCGCGGACCGGGCAGCGTGCTCGGCTACCTCAAGGGACTGCTGGCCGGCAGTCCGGCGCACACGGCCGGCCACAACCCCGCAGGCGCCTGGGCCATCGTCGGGCTGCTGACCCTGGGCCTGCTGGCCGGTGGGAGCGGCTGGCTGGTCTATCAGGACATGGGCGGCGAGTGGCTGGAGGAATCGCATGAAGGCCTGGCGACGGCCATGCTGGCCCTGGTGGGCATCCATGTCGCCGGCGTGCTCGTCAGCAATTTCATCCACGGTGAGAACCTGGTGCGGGCCATGCTCACCGGTTACAAGCGTGGGATGCCGGGTGAAGCCATCGCCACGGCGCGGCCCCTGGCCGTCGTGATGCTGATCGGCTGGGCCGCCTTCTGCGCCTGGTGGCTTGCCCGTTAGAATCGGCCGACCATGCGCCTGCTCATCGCCGAAGACGATCCGCAACTGGGTGACGGCCTGATGGTCGGCCTGCGCCAGG
>CAZREY010000188.1:0-5605 GCA_964599015.1 uncultured Thiobacillus sp. | reverse complement strand
TGGATTCGCTCATGGAGGCGATGACCTCCACCTGCCGGGCGATGCTGTCGCTGGCCGAGGATTGCTCCCGAAGGGCGGAGGAGATGTCCTGGGTCACCCCCATGACGCTTTCCGACCCCCCCTGGATCTCGCCGATGGACGAGCCTGCCTGGCGGGTGGTGTCGGCGATTTCGTTGAACTGGGTGACCACGCCCTGCATGTCCCGGACTGCCGTGTCGGCATCCGCACGGATGGCGTCGATCACCTGGGCGATCTCGCTGGTGGCCTTGCCTGTCCGTTCCGCCAGCTTGCGCACTTCATCGGCCACCACGGCGAAGCCGCGCCCCTGTTCGCCGGCCCGGGCCGCCTCGATGGCGGCATTCAGGGCCAGCAGATTGGTCTGGTCGGCGATGTCCCGGATGACGTTGGCGATATGGCCGATGTCCTGGACGCGCTGTCCCAGGGCTTCGATGCTGCCCGAGGTGGCCTGGATGTTGGTGGTGGCCGCGGACATGGTCTGCACGGCGTGGCTGATGATGGCACTGCCCTGCCTGGACAGGTTCAGGGAATTCTCGCCGATGCTGTTGGCGGTCTGGGCGCTGTCGCTGACGTGGGCGATGCTGACGGCCAGCTCTTCCGCCGCCGCCGCCATGGCGCTGGTGGACTCGTTCTGCCGGTCCACGGCGCCGGACAACTGGCCGACGGAGTGGTCCAGATGCACGGCTGCACCCGCCACCTCCTCCGCGTGCTGGCGCATGCCCTTGAGGATGGATTGCAGTTCCTCGAACAGGGCGTTGATGGCGCCGCTGGCCTCGGCCAGTTCATCGCTGCCCTTCACCGGGACGCGCACCGTCAGGTCCAGCTGCTGCCTGGCCTGGGCCAGGGAGCGCTGCAGCACCTCCACGCTCTGGTTGATGCGCCGGGCGGTGGCCAGGATGACGGCCAGCAGCAGGACGATCATGACGATGGCGGCGGCCAGCAGGAAGGCCCGGCTGGCGGTGTAGCTGGCCTTGTTGCCGTCGATGACTTGCTTGAAACCGGCCGTGACATCCTCCTCCAATGCGGCCGCCAGCTTGCTCATGCTCTCCGTGGCGGCCCGGTCTACCCCCTTCACCAGCTTGTCCACCACCTTGCCCGCTTCGGGGTTGGCGGCATCGAAGGACTCCAGGGCGGTGAGCTACTTGTCGCGCATTTCCTGGTGGCTGGCCATCAGCTGGCCCACGCTTTCGGCATGGGACGAAGCGCCCTTGTCCAGAGCTTCTTTGACACGGCCCAGGTGTTTTTGCACAAGGTCGGCCTGTTCCTGAAACTGCTTCTTGTACTTCTCGAAGGAGGCGGGGTCGTTGCCGCGCAGCAGGATGTTTTTCCATTCCTGCACCTGGATCTTGAAGTCCACGTTGGCGGCCTGGACTTCCAGGATCAACGAGGTTTTGCTATTCAGTTCGTTGAGGTTGGATTCCACCGAGCTGTTGAAGCGGGACATCTGCAGGATGCCGAAGCCGGCGGTCAACACCAGGCCGGCCACGGAAATGAGCATGACCAAGGTCAGACGTGCCTTGATCGATCCCAGATTGGTCCAGAGCATGGCTTGATTCCTTTCTCCTGTTGGGCACGGCATGGATTATCGACGGGCTCTTGAAAAACTTTATTCATCACGGCGCTTGCCGGCGCCACCCCAATGCTTATCATGGCCGCTCTGAACCAGGCGGGGGCTGGGCGACAGCCATCACCAGAAATGTTCATCCTTGTCTTTATCCTGGTCTACGGCGGTCTCCAGGCCTATGTCATGCACAAGGCCGTGGTGGCCTTCGGCCTCACGGGGCGCAAGCGCCTGGCCGCCTGGGCCTGGGCCGGGTTCATGACCCTGGCGCCCATGCTGCTGTGGCCCCTGGAACACTGCGACTGCCGCCTGCTGGTGGGCGCCTTGGCCGCCCTGGTCTACGGCTGGATGGGGGCCAGCTTCCTGTTCTTCTGGCTGGCCCTGGCGCTGGATGCGTGGCGGCTGCCGGCCCGTGTCTTCCACCTGCCGGTCCCCACCCCCCGGCATGCCTTCCTGGTCGTGGCGGCGGCGGTGGCGGCCCTGTCCGCCTATGGCGTGCATGAAGCCCTCAACCCGCGGGTGGAGCGGCTGGAGATCGTCACCGACCAGCTGCCTCCCGACACGGGGCCCATCCGCATCGCGCTCGTCTCCGACGTGCACCTGGGGGTGACCATGGGGCCCCGCCGTCTGCCCACCGTCCTGGAGCCCCTCAAGGCCCTGGACCCGGACATGCTCATCTCCGTGGGCGACATGGTGGACGGCGGTGCCGTGCACCTGGAAGGCTCGGCGGCCCGCTTCGCCGCCCTCCAGCCCCGCTTCGGCAAGTACGCGGTCATGGGCAACCACGAACAGTACCGGGGCCTGGGGATGTCCCTGGCTTTCCATGACCAGGCCGGTTTCCGCTCCCTGCGGGGCGAGGCGGTGGAAGTCCTGCCGGGACTGGTGATCGCCGGGGTGGACGACCCGGGCCGGGGGGGGCCCGGCGTGGTGTCCCCCAGGGGGGTGGATACCACGGACGACGGTGCCCTGTTGACCAGCCTGCCACCGGACAAGTTCGTGCTGTTCCTCAAGCACCAGCCCGTGGTGCCCAGGCAGGGGAGCGAGCGCGTGGACCTGCAACTCTCCGGCCACACCCACGGCGGGCAGATATTCCCCTTCTACTGGCTCACCCGCCTGCGCTACGACTTCGGCCCCGGTCTGCACGCACTGCCCGGCGGCGGCCGCCTGTACCTCAGCCGGGGCACCGGCACCTGGGGACCGCCCATGCGGGTGCTGGCGCCGGCGGAGATCACCCTCATCGAGCTGGTGCCGGCGCGGCGGAATTGACGGGATGCGCTGGGGTGGTCCAACCATGTGCATGGGCATCACCCAATGCCCTGTCATGTTTGTTTATCGAGCCAGAAGCGGTGTCTGACGAATCTTTTCCTGGACGGCTAGTCTGAAAGTGTGGGTCTTCCTGGGGAGACAGTCATGTTCCGGTCCTTGCACCTTCTTGCCCTGGCAGCCGTGGTTTCGGTCCTGGCCGGTTGCGCCACGCCCCGCTATGAAACGACCTATCGCTACGAGCCCCCAACCGGCGTGGAAGCCCAGTCCTGCATCAAAGGCTGCGAAGCCACGTTGAACACCTGCCGCGCGGACTGCCAGGCCGCGTGGCAGTCCTGCACCGAGCGGATCGAACCCCAGGTGGACGAGCGTTATGCCCAGGCCCTGAAGGCCTACGCGGATGAGCTGCGGCTCTACCGGTTGGCGCTGGACCGCTACGAATGGGACATGTGGGTGGGCTGGGGCCATGGGCACAGCGGCCTGTGGTACTCCCCCTGGCCTTATCACCCATGGTCCGGCCACTGGCCCGGGTATTTCCCTTACCCCGGTCCGCCGGAGGATCCGCCCACCCGGGAGGCGGTGCGGACGAAGCTGCGGAAGGCCCAGTGCCAGGATGATTGCGGTTGCCAGGTGAAGTACGACGCCTGCTTCCAGGGCTGCGGCGGCCGGGTGGTGACCGAGACCCGTTGCGTGGCGAATTGCCCGGCCGGGAAGTAGGCGGCCTACCCGATCAGCCCTTCCGCCTTCATGGCCGCCTGCACGGCGGGCCGGGCGGCGACGCGGGCCATGAATGCCTGCAGGTTGGGCCAGGGGCCCAGGTCGATGTGGAACAGCCCGCACCAGCCCAGCACGGTGAAGAGGTAGGCGTCGGCGATGGTGTAGTGCTCGCCCATGAGGTAGGGGTGGTCCGCCAGTTGCCGGGACAGCCAGGCGGCGCGGCGGCCGAACAGGGCGATCTGGCAGTCCTTCCATTCCGGGGTGATGCGCGGGTTGAACAGGGCGCCCAGGGTCTTGTGGATTTCCGTGGCGATGAAGTTGAGCCATTCCAGTTCCCGGTAGCATTCCAGGCCGCCGGCCCTGGGGGCCAGGCCCGCTTCGGGTTTCAGGTCGGCCAGGTATTGCAGGATCACGGCGTCCTCGGTGAGGACCTGGCCGTCGTCCAGGCGCAGGGCGGGGACATAGCCCTTGGCGTTGACCTGCCGGTAGTCCTCGCCCGAGGCGGTGGTCTTGGCGGCCAGGTCCACCTTGTCCAGTTCGAAGTCGTAACCCGCCTCCCGCAGCACGATGTGGGCGGCCAGGGAGCAGGCACCGGGGTAGTAGTAGAGCTTCATGGGCTTCCTTTCGCCGGGGTTGGGGGAGGCGCCGCCGTTGGCCCGTCAGCCGCCGGGAGAGCCGGTGATGAGGTTGATCACCACGGCCAGGAACACCATGAAGAGGCTGAATGCGATCAATCCCCAGGCCAGCCACTGGGTGAGGCCGATGCCCGTGCGGTAGGCGGGGTGGTCGACCGCCGTGTCATTGCCGGGGGAGATGGCAGGAGAGAGAGTGGGGGATGTCTTGGATGGGTGTGCCATGTCTGCCTCCGTCCTCGGGGTGATGGGTGATTGGCGTTATGAGTTCTGTCTAGCACACGGGGGCTGATCCGCCTTCGGCCGCCGCTATTCCTTGAGCAGGATTTCCAGGGCGGCCTCGATGCGGCGGGCCTGAGGGTCCCCCGGGTGGGTCTCGCCGAAGAAGCGGGCGCGCAGGCGGCCTTCCTTGTCGACGAGGTAGTAGGCCGGCCAGTAGCGGTTGCCCAGGGCCTTCCAGTAGCGGAAGTCGTTGTCCAGCATGACCGGGTGTTCCAGGCGGAATTCCCGCACCTTGCGCTTCACTTCGGCCACGTCCCGCTCGTGGGCGAATTCCGGGCTGTGGATGCCCACCACCCGCAGCCCCCTGGGCTTGAGGCGGGCCTCCAGGCCGTTGAGCCAGGGGAAGGAGCGGTAGCAGTTCCAGCAGCCGAAGGTCCACACGTCCAGCAGCACCACCTTGCCGCGCAGGCCGTCCAGGTCCAGGGGCGGGGAGTTGATCCAGTCCGCCCCATCGCGGCTCGTGAACTCCGGCGCCGGCGTTGCCCGGTCGGGGGAGAGCAGTTCCGAGGCCTGGACCGAGGGACGCAGCATCAGCGCCACCATGCATGCGGTGAGGAAGCCGGCGAACAACAGCCAGTTCAGGGACCTGTTCATGGCGCGCTCCTTTCGTGCCCCTTTCAGCCTGGACAACGGCCGCACCGCAATGGTTCGGCGCCGGCCAGCAACCGGGTGGGGGTCGGGGAGGCTATTTTGCCTTGCGCCGGCCCGAACCTGAGGCAACACTTCAGTCATCACATCAACCATGACCTCGACGGGAGAACACCATGCCATTCCTCATCCATGACCCCCTGGGCGGCGCGGTGCTCCGCCAGCACGCGCGCTTCTTCCTGCTGGCCCTGCTGGCCTTCCTGTGGCTGGCCCAGGCGCCGGCCCGGGCGGCGGGCGACGACAGGAAAACCTACGAGCAGGAGGACATCCTGAAAGAGGCCAAGATGTTCTTCGGCGAGGCGGCCGAGGGCCTGGGCAAGGCGGTGGAAAAGGCCTTCAGGGACCACGGTCGGCCCAACGGCTACATCAAGGGCGAGGAGGTGTCCGCCGCCATCACCGTGGGCCTGAGCTACGGCAAGGGGGACCTGACCCTGAAGAACGGCGAGAAGGGCTACGTGTACTGGCAGGGGCCGTCCCTGGGCTT
>CAZREY010000187.1:0-5610 GCA_964599015.1 uncultured Thiobacillus sp. | reverse complement strand
GATGACCACCAGGAAGATGTCGATGAGGTTCACCACCGACAGGATGGGATCGTCGCTCTCGGGTTCGCGCAGCAGCTTCATGCGGCACTCCCCTGGGTGGCCAGGCGGGCCGGCGCGGCAACCTCGGGCACGGTGCGGCGGGCGTTGAGCCAGGCCAGCTCCTCCGCCAGCCAGCGCCGGCGCACGGAGACGATATAAAAGGTGATGCTGGCGGCGATCAGCGCCAGGATCACCGCCGAGAAGGCCACGGTGAGGTTGTGGGACACGCTGGCCAGGTTGCCGTCCACCAGGGACTTCAGGGCCGGCCCCATGGGGATCATGGTGGCCACCAGGCCCAGCATGGGGGCCACCCGGGTGGCGATGCGGGCCGGCTCCATCATCCTGTGGGCGGCCACGTCCAGGTCGTCCTCCGTATGGTCCGGATTGGCCCGGGCATGGGCCAGCAGGGGATAGCCCGGCCCGGCGTTCATGCCCCCCCGCCGCTGCCAGGCCTGGAGGGCGAAGGCCCCCAGAGCGTAGAAGGCATAGAGGAACAGCACGGCCACGGCGGCCAGCACGGGCACCAGGAAGACCTGGCCCAGTTGGTACATGAGGGTTTCGATCGTCGAATTCATCGGTATTCCTTTCCAAAGTTGATCTGCCGAGCAGGTCGCATAAAATACACACGTAAACGTACACACATCAGAGGTGCTCCATGTCCACCCTCCTCAGTCGCATCTTCATGAACGGCAACAGCCAGGCCGTGCGTATCCCGCGCGAATTCCGCCTGGACAGCCAGACCGTGGAAATCAGCCGGACCGAGTCGGGCGATTTGCTGATCCACCCGGTGCCCCAGGATCGAGGCACGGCCCTGCTGGAGGCCCTGGCGGATTTCGACGAGGATTTCGTCGCCGCCCTGGAAGCGGATCGCGAAGCACAGGCGCCCATGCAGGACCGGGAGGCGCTGTGAAATACATGCTCGACACCAACATGCTGATCTATCTGATCAAGCATCGTCCCGCCTCGGTGGTGGAGCGGGTCAACGCCCTGCCTGGCAATGACGCCTTGTGCATGTCCTTCGTCACCTACGCCGAACTGCTCAAGGGAGCCGAACGCAGCAGTCGCAAGGCCGATGTGCTGCGCCGCCTGGATGGCCTCACCCGTCAGGTTCCGGTGCTGTACGACACCGGCCGCGCCATGTGCGAGCACTACGCGGTTCAATTCACGCGTCTGAAGGCAGTCGGCCAGCCCATCGGCGGCAATGACCTCTGGATCGCCTGCCACGCCCTGGCGGAAGACGCCGTGCTGGTCACCAACAACACCCGCGAGTTCGAGCGCATCGCAGGTTTGCACCTGGATAACTGGGTTTAGCATCCAAGTGGCATAAGCCGGCCAGCGCATCCAGCCTTGACGATAGAGCCTGGATTCGAACGCCATCGTCATTTCACGGCGTAACCCACCCTGCGCCAGACGCCGTCGGCGTCCCACAGCAGGATGACCGTCTCCGTGGCCCGGTCCTTGTGCTCGAACACGGTGTCGTAGTGCAGCAGTGCGTACTGGCCGTCCTGGGAACCCGGCAGCTTGTTGGAGAACGTCACCGAGCTCAGGGCCCGGGTTTTCACGGTGCCCACATTGGCCGCGCCTTTCCGGGACTTCTCCCAATCCTCCAGAGCCAGGGCCTTTCTCAACACCGGGCTGCCGGCCTCCCAGGCCCGGTCTGCCTGGCCCTTGTCCAGGTGCGACAGCCAGGCCCGCGCGTGCCGGTCCACGGACGTATCGATGAGCGGCTCGGCGGCATGGACCTGGAGGGCCATGCACACCGCCAGCAGCGAAAGGATGGTTTTTTTCATGTGCGCGCTCCCTGGTGTGGGCTGACGATGGGGACTCAGGCACGCCCCTGCCGCCACGCCCCCACACCCGCCGTCATACCCAACAGCAGCAGGGCGAACAGGGTGAGGGGCGGGGCCGGGGGCGTGGGCAGCACCTGGTCCAGGCGCATGCCGGTGATGAGGGGCGGCGCGGCCTGGACGTGAGGGCGGGGCGGCGGGCTGGCCTGGCGGCGAGATGAAGGTGAACGCTCCAGACCGAAACCGGCGGCGGCCACCTTGGCCACGAACTCCAGGAACTTGCTGTTGTCGCTCTTCACGTCCCGGCGCACGGCCAGGTCCGTGTAGCGGGCGACCAACTCGCTCACCGTGGCGGCGTCCGGCTTCCAGTAGTCCTTGCGCACCGCCTCCAGCATGCGTTCGATCATCTGGGCCTGGGCGGCCGGGTTGTGGCGTTCGAACCAGTCCTTCATGCCCAGCTTGTACTTGTCGTTCACGTAGACGTCGGCGAATTCCTGCCACTGGTCGGCCCGCACGATATCCGGGGCGGTGACCTGCCAGCCCCAGAAGTTGTTGATGGAATCCAGCATCTCCGTGGTGCCGGAATAGCCCTCCTTCTTCATGCCCTCGATCCAGCCGGGGTGGAACTGGCGGGTGCGCAGTTCCCGGGCAAGGAACTGGGAAGCGGTCTCGGCCTTGGGGTTCTTCGCTTCGCGCAGGTTGGCGATGTAGAGCTCCGGGCTTTTTCCCGTCCAGTGGCGCACCGCCAGGGAGATGCCGCCCAGGTACTGGAAGGGGTCGTCGGTGGTCAACATGCCATACAGGTTGGAACTGCGGGACAGGGCCGCCGCCTGCACGCCCTTGAGGTTCTCGGCGTAGAGGTTCACGCCGGGTAGTTTCTTCCCCCAGTCTTTCATGTCGGCGCCGTAGGCGTATTGCAGGCGGGAGAGGTAGAGGTTGGCCAGCTTGGCTTCGTCGTTCCAGGTGTCCGAGGACAGGATGGCGTCCTCGATGCCGGCGCCGTAGTTGCCGCTCTCGTTGGAGAAGATGCGTACGTCGGCCCACTTGGCGGCGTCCTCCGGTTTCATGCCGCTGGCTTCCAGGTGCTTCTTCAGCGTGGCGCTGGCCAGGCCCACGGCGTTGTCCGCTTCATCCGCCTTCGAGGCCATGACCACGCCCTCCGCCAGCCAGCGCATGACGTTGGGGAAGTGGTCCCGGTACAGGCCGGTGGCGGAGAGCACCACGTCGATGCGTGGTCGATTCAGTTCCTCCCGGGGAATCAGTTCCACGCCGGTGACGCGCCCGCCCGCATCCCACTTGGGCCGCACCCCCAGGGCGTGGAAGGCCTGGGCTTCCAGCACGCCGAAGTGGCGCATGGTCTCCACGGACCACAGGGTGAAGGCCAGCTTCTCCGGCGCCTTGCCGTGCTTCTCCCGGTAGGCGGCGATGAGCTTGTCCACCGCCTCCCTGCCCGCCTCGAAGGCGGCCCTGGTGGGCACCTTGGAGGGATCGAAGCCGTACAGGTTGCGGCCCGTGGGCAGGGAGTCGGGGTTGCGGATGGGATCGCCGCCGTAGCCGGAGGGGATGTGCTTGCCCTCCAGCGCGTCCAGGAAGGCCGTCATTTCCGGCGAGGCGTCCAGGGCGGCGTAGTAGGCCCTGGCCTGCTCCAGCATGTCCGCCAGCTTGGGCTCGGCATCGGCGGGCAGGGCCGCGCCCTCCTTCAGCACCCGTTCCATCAGGCGGTAGGGGATGGAATGGGTGATGTCCTTGTAGTCCACCACGAAGACTTCGTCGGCCTCGTCGGCTTCGAGCTTGGCGGGGCGGCATTCGATTTGCTCCCTCTCCCGCAAGCGGGGGAGGGTTGGGGAGGGGGAAGCCGTTTCGCCGGATGCGCCACCGACCCTCTCCCCCAGCCACTCCCCCGCTTGCGGGGGAGGGGAGTCGCAGGACAGGAAATCCGCGTGCTTACGGCTGAAGCGGAAGGCCGCGTCGGCGTAATCGACCCCCAGCATCTGCATCACCATGCCGATGCGGTAGCGGTCCTCCGGCGGCTGGCCGAAGGTGTGCATGCCCTGGGGCTGGTTGGCCTGGGCCATTTCGTGCAGCCAGTCGTGGAGCTTGGTGAGGAAGGTGGGGAAATCGGCCCGGGCCTGTGCGGCGGTGAGGCCCACGTCCTTTTCGTAGTGGAGTTTGGTGGCGTCGCGCAGGATGGCGTCGGCGGTCTTGTCCCGCACCGCGCCCTCGGTGAGGCTCTGCCACTCGTGCACCAGATGGTGCAAATCCATGAGCTCGTTATGCAGTCCGGCGGGGGCGAAGGGGGGTGTCTGGTAGCTGATGATCAGCGCCCGGCCCCGGCGCTTGGCCTGCACCGCCTCGCCCACGTCGTCCACGATGTAGGGGTAGATCACCGGTGTGTCGCCGATGGGCAGCAGGGCGTCGTCGTGGGCCCACAGGCCCCGCTCCTTGCCGGGCATCCATTCCTGGGTGCCGTGGGTGCCGTAGTGCACCAGGGCGTGGGCGCCGAACTGCTGGCGGGCCCAGAGGTAAACGGCCAGGTAGTGGTGGTTCACCGGCACCTTGGTGTCGTGGTAGAGGGCCTTCTCCTTGTCCTTCTCGCCATCGCCCCGGGGCGGCTGGGGCATGAGCACCACGTTGCCCACCTGCATGCGCGGGATGGGGAACCAGGCTTCCTCCCCCCTGCCCTGCACCATGCCGCTCTTCTCCGGCTCGCCCCAGCGGGCGACGATGCGGCCGCGCGCCTCCGCCGGCAGGGTATCGAACCAGGCCCGGTAGACGCTTACCGGCAGCTTTTCGGCCAGTCCCGCCCTGACCAGTCCTTCATAGCCGATTTCCCTGTAATAGGGCTTGAGCAGTTTCTGCAGGGGCGGAATCAGGGCTTCCGCCTCCGGCGCCTCCACGGTATAGCCCCGTTCCTTCATGGCCTTCAGGGTGCCTGCCAGGCTCCTGGGCAAGTTCAGGTAGGAGGCCCCCAGGTTGGTTTCGCCCGGAGGGTAGTTCCAGTAGAACACTGCCACCCGCTTGGCCCGGTTGGGGGTGCGCTGCAAGGTGGCCAGGCCCAGGGCCTTGTTCACCACCGCCTCCACCTGGTCCGGGATCGGCACCACCTGGCCCGTGCCCTTCTCCACGGCGGCGGCGGTCATGGCGTCCACCACGCCGGCGTATTCCGGCTGGGCCAGGTAGAAGGGCACATCCATGAGATGCACCCCGGCCGGATCGGCGCGCCAGGCCGCCACGTCGCCCCGGCGGAAGGGCATGGCCTGGATGACGGGGATGCCCAGTTGTTCGAACTCCGCCTTGCGGGGTTCCGGCTCCAACATGATCTGGCTGGTGATGACCACGTCCACCACGGGTTTTCCGTCAGGCGCCACCACTCTGGTGAAGCCCTTGGGGTCCGCCATGGGCGTGTAGAACACCAGGGGCACCGCCCCCGACGCCTCCACCCGGCGGGCCAGGTGGTCGATGAAGGCCGTGAGGTCGGCGGACAGGTAGTTCTTGTGCACGGCGAAGCCGATGACGGGCCGGGCACCCTCCGGGCCCACGCCCTTCCAGGCGAAATAGGCGGCCGCGTCGGCGAAGATGCCGTCGTGGTCCGGGTGGTAGATGCCCTGCTCGGGGTAGAGGATGGGCGCGGGAATCGCGGACGTGTCCCCCTTGCCGGCCACCGCGTCCAGCGACGCGGTCTTCACCTCGAGCTTGCGGGCCCAGACCTGCGCTTCCACGTTCTCCGCACGTGCGGTGATCAGGCCGAACCTGGTCAGCGTGGGTCGGATCGCGTCGGTGATGT
>CAZREY010000186.1:0-5622 GCA_964599015.1 uncultured Thiobacillus sp. | reverse complement strand
GAAGTCCGTCTGGTCCACGGCCCAGCGGTGGCAGTCGTAGCGGTCGTTGGCCTGCTGCTGCTCGCTCTGGCCCAGCTTGGGATACACGAACAGCTGTTCCGGCTCCGGCGGCAGGGCCACCACCTCCGTCTCCTTCGGCGGGTCCACCACCACGTAGGTGCGCTCGATGGGCCGCCAGGCGTAATACACCCCGTCGGCGTAATAGTAGGGCACGCCCCCCACCCACACGGTCGTGTAGTAGGGCGGCAGCAGGGAGATGCTCAGCCCTACGGGCGGCGCCACCACCACGAAGCGGGGGCCGGACGGGCGATACCACACGCCGCCGTGGAAGTAGTACTTGGTGTCGCGATACGGCACCACCACGTGGTTGCGGGGAATGTGGTCGAAGACCAGGCCCCGGGGCGGGTAATAGCGGTTGTGGAAATGGCGGCTGTCCAGCTCCCGCCGATCGAAGTCCCGGCGCTCCGGACCCGGGCCGCGGGATGGCTGGGTGGCGGGCGGAGGCCCGCGGTAGTCCGGCTGCCGGTCACCGCCCCGGTCACGGTCGGCCCAGGCGGGGGCCATGGACACCCCCATCAGAACGGCCAGCGCCAGGCCGGCCAGGGTTGGGCAATGTTTCAACATGGGGAATCTCCTTTCTCTGCAAACTCACTGCACCGCGTAGCCCCGGCCTTCCAGGCAGGCGCCCATGGCGCGGCGATAGTCCTGGGCCTGGCGTTCCACCTGGGCGGTGCGTGCGTCGTAGCGCTGGTCGTAGCGCCGCTGGACGACCTCGGCCCGCTCCTGGCGCGAGGCATCGGACGCCGCGCCGATCACGGCCCCCGCCACGGCGCCCACCACCGCGCCCTCCCCCGTGCTGCGGGGGCTGCCCACCGCCGCCCCCAGCACCGCCCCGGTCACCGCGCCCAGCGCCGTGTCATGGCCGGGGGGCGGCGAGGGGATCACCTCCACCCGGGGCGCCGGCGCGGGCAGGGGCAGGCTGGGGTCGAAGCCGCTGTGCTTCACGGCCCACAAATGGCACTCGTAACGGTCCCGGTCCTGCTGGGCCGGGTTCTGGCCGGCGGTGGGGTAGAAATACACCCGGGTGGGCGGCAGGGTCCGCTGGGCGGCAACCGCCGGCCCATCCCGATAGACGGTCCGCTCCCGCTCAGGCGTGGCGCAGGCCCCCAGGGTCATGACAACGGCAAGGATGAGCAGCCACAGTCCCGGGCGGCCTGCCCGCGAAGGCAAGGCAAGGGATGGATCGCGCTGGGAGGTCATGTTCCGGGTCATGATTCGCACCTCTGTTCCGGTTCCGCAAGCAACCTTCCCTCGGGTCATGCCCTTGATCACGAGGGAGCCTGCTTTATTGATAGCCCCCGTCCGCAACCCCCAGGGGCCGCAATCGTAACGAGATGTTTCAGCCCCCGACCACCAGCCGGCCGGGGCCCGGGCGACGAGGGCGGGAGGGGGCATCCCGGGCATGGCCGGGGACGATGCTAGGAAGGGGGCGGACGGCCGGCGGGAGGGTCGCGGCGGTGGAGCAGATACAGGGTCCCGGCGATGAGCACGATGGCCACGAACAGCGCATAGGGCGCGAAGCGGTTGACGGTGGCCGCCCAGGCGCTGAGCTCGTTCAGCAGCAGGGCCCAGACCCCGATGGCCACATAGGTGGCGGCCAGCACGACCATCATGTTCACCCAGGGACGCAAGCCGATCAGAAAGCCGATGATGGCCCCCACCACCGGCCCGGTCATCCAGAACGGCAGGAACACGAACACAAACAGGCCGGCGATGCCGAACCTGCGCACCGTGTCGCCCCGGAATGCCGCCGCGCGGTGCAGGCGCGCGAGAAAGGCTTCCAGCCTGGGCAGCCGGATCAGTTGCCGCCAGCTCAGCGCGAACAGGGGGTACACCACCAGCACCTGGATGGTTTCCACCAGCATGTTGATGGGCACCACCTGGGCATGGCCGAAGCCGCCCGCGTAGCCGAACGACATCCCGGCGGCCCGGCCGATGATCAGGTTCAGCCCGGTCATGGCCGCATAGGTGAGCACGTGGTCCGGAAACAGCTGCCAGCCGATGCCGAACGCCAGCAGCATCAACGCGGCCATCGCCAGGCCCACGGCCAGCAGCCGGCCTTCCGTGCTCGAAAATAGGGATTCAGGCATGGGGCTTCCCGGTCCAGTCGGGCATCGGCGCAAACGATTCGCTCAACAAAGGCATGTCCATGGGGGGAGTCGGATCAGGACCCCTATTCTGCGCCTTGGCTATCCTGAAATTGGCTGGATGTCTTGCCGCATCGTCACTGTCGAACCGGATGCGCGCCCCCGCCTGGAAGGGCGGGCGGGCGCGTTCCGCGCAATCAAGGAGGCCATGATGAAACACGGATACCTGCACCAACCCCTGCTGCTGGGTTCGGCCCTGCTGTTGGGCGCGCTCACGCTCTGGGGCGCGCCGGCCGGCGCCGCCGGCAACGCCAACGCGGGCGCCCAGAAGGCCCAGTTCTGCGCCGGCTGCCACGGCGCCGACGGCAACATGACCCATACCGGCGCGCCGCGCCTGGCCGGGCAAAGCGAAGCGGCCCTGGCCGCCAAACTGAAGCTCTACAAGAGCAACCAGAAGATGTACCACCCCATGATGGCCTTCCTGACCGGCGGGCTCAACGACCAGGACATCCAGGACCTGGCGGCCTTCTATGCCAAACAGCCCGTGCGCCAGAGCCTGCAACCCTACACCGGCGGCACGCCGCCGAAGTGAGCTGACGCCAGCAGAAAATCCAAGCAGGGTCGGCTTCTGCAGAAGTCAGCTTCATATCTGATCTTGCCCCATCTCCTCAAGATGACCGCAGGTGCCCCCTCCCCCGCAAGCGGGGGAGGGGTTGGGGAGAGGGCGCCTTTGAATTTCTTCCAAAGCGCTCTATCGAAGTCAGGACTGGCCTGCTGGCATAAACACCAACTCAGGGACAACGATTTCCCAGCTATCAGATCGAATACGGTCTTGGAATTCCTCTTCCACGTCCTCCCGCTTTCGCCTGATGACGGCAGCCACACTGCCGTAGGAAAAACCCATGCCTTCAGGAAATGCGAAGGATCGGGACATCCTGCCAACCACATTCCCCGAGGCATCTATTAGTTCCCACTTCCCCTGATGTTCCACCAAACCAATCGGATCACCAGGATTCAATGCCGCAATAACTTGGTGGACTGGTTTATCCGGCGCATAACGTCCGGCAAACCCCAAATCCAGTGCCTTCAAGGAAGCGCGCATGTACTGCCGACTTAGTTCTACAGGAGGGTCTGGCAGATGGGAGGAGTCCCGGATCAGTACGCTTTCATCTGGAGGCAGGTGGGTCACCATCGCATTGCCTTTGGTCAAGCGTGCCAGGGTCAGCATCTGCCTGGCCCGAGTCATGGCTACGTAATACAGCCGACGTGGCGCGTCCCGATCCTCTCCCTTGCCTACCCGATCCCATCCACCGTCCAGTACGGCCACATGATCGAACTCCAGCCCTTTGGCCCGGTGGGCCGTGAGTAGTAGCAGCCCGGTTTGGCGGCGTCGCATTTCTCGGCCCCATTCCGCCAGCCAATCGACGAAATGATCCATCGGCAATTCGGCACCGCCCGTCTCCAGACCGTACTCATCAACCGCTTCATGCAGATAGGCCCACCAGGGCCCAGCAGCCTGGTTGTCCAGCCACCGCTTGATCTCATTCGCGCTGATCAATCTTGATTCGGCGCCACGTAACCATTGGATCAGCGCCTGGGTCTCCCGCAGCCGCCAGAACGGAATTGACTCCTCGTCCGCCATCTGCACGGGTATTTGATGGAGTTCACAGTAACTACGCAGCGGCCCGAGATGCTTCCATTCCCTTGCAATCACAGCCATCTTGGCCCAATCCCAAGCTGGGTCCAAAGCCGTAAGGCGCTCAAGCTCAGAGATCACCGCCACGGCTTGGGTCTTGGCATCATGCCCAGCCGGCAAGACTTGTACGCGACCTTGGGAAACAGGGTCCCGGTCTTGCCAGGCACCACCCGGCATCGCTTTGAGTCGCAGCCGGTCCACCGTGATCGGATGCTCCGCCTTCATCCTATTCGCCGCCTCCTGGATGACCAGATTGGCGGCAGAAACGATATGGGCCGTGGATCGGTAGTTCTCCGTCAGATAAGCGGGCCGAGCGGAGTAATCCTGTTCAAAGCGGCGGATGAACTCCACGGACGCGCCATCGAATGCATAGATGTTCTGGTCATCGTCCCCCACGGCGAACAAAGTGAGCTTGCCCTCCTCATCCGCCAATGTACGGCCGGCCAAGGCGGAAATGAGCTCGTATTGTTCAGGGCCAATGTCCTGATACTCGTCCACCAATATCCAGCGGAACCCTGCTAAAAGACGGCCGCGCAGCTCATCCGCCTCTTCCGGCGGCAATCCCTCCCCATTCAGCAACGCCACCGCCTGGGCCATGACCTCCTTGAACACATCGCCATCCACCTTATCCGCCCGCCCTGCAAAGCTGGCTCCCACCAGACGCATGGCGAAGGCATGGCAAGTCATAACCGTGATGCCCTTGGCATCCTGTCCGATTAATTCGGACAGACGTCGACGTATCTCCACGGCCGCATGGCGGTTATAGGCCAACGCCAAGATGCCTCTGGGGTTCTCCCGCCTTACGCGAACCAGATAAGCAATGCGGTGCACCAATACCCGGGTCTTGCCCGATCCAGGCCCCGCCAGCACCAGCACGTTGGTCTGTTCCCGGTCATCCGAGACGATGCGCTGCTGGACCGGGTTATTAAGGTCTTCGACGATAGCCCGCCAGGACGCGGGCGTCGTCTGGCGAGCCAGTTCCTTGTCACGATTGGGCAGCCAGCGTTTCAGGAAGGATTCCTGGGCCAGGCTGAAATAATCCATGGCCAGACGCAACGCCTCCGCCATGGCTTTCAGCCCCCGCTGGGCATATTCCGCCATGACATGTATCTGAAGGATTTGCTCGGTGTAGTGCAGGCTTAGGGGGCCGAAATCAGACTTGGCGAAGTTGCGCTTGTCCTGCCCCAGCCGGATCGTCATGGCGGGCCGGAATACGGCCAGGCCCTTGTTCAAGCGAATCACTTCCTGTTCGTGCAACCACAATAAGGCCCGGTCCAACAGCTTGCCAGCGTCCTTGATCTCCGACATCAGCTCCAGGTCTGACTGAATGGCTGCGCTTAAATTACCCAGTGTGGTCTCGGCCAACAGGTCGGTGCCCTTTTGTCCCTGGGGCAAACAAGCCAGCAGGTGTTCCAGCAACCTGGAAGCGGCGGCACGCCGTAAACGGGCAGCCTTTTCCAGACTTCCCCATTCCCGCTGCAAGCCCACCTGCACGGTCTCCGCATCCAACCGCTTCAGGCCCAGGCTCCCTACCCCGCTTTCCTCACTTCGCCCGTCCATGGCCAAGCTGCGCAGCAGGCGCCAGACATGTTCCGGCAATACATGGGGCAACCCCGCATCCTTGAGGTGCTGGGCCACATGTCGCAAATGCAGGACCGACGTGTCTCCCTTACCCAAATCCGGCGCGGCCAGCCTGAGTTCCTGGATCAAAGCCGTCTCCGTCGCATCTGCTTCCGTGAAGCGCTTCAGGGAAGATCGCTCCACACCCGCATGGACGAA
>CAZREY010000185.1:0-5631 GCA_964599015.1 uncultured Thiobacillus sp. | reverse complement strand
GGTGAGGTCGATGGAGGGAGGGCCGCCGCGTTTCAGATCCGGTACTTGGCAGTAGATGCAGCGCCAGTTGCAGGCGTTGTTGGGGTTCAGGTTGATACCCACCGAAACCCCGCCGGCGCGCCGGGAGAGCACCGGGTAGACGTAAGTCATGCCGGCCACGTCCCGATCGTGCTCTCTGGTAGTGAGGATGGTGGGGGAGTTTTTCACGCCGGCATTCTGGCACACTCGCGCCATGCACCCTGATTTCGCCCAACGCCTCATCCACTGGCATAGCCGCTTCGGGCGCCATGATCTGCCCTGGCAGAGCCGCGAAGCCAAACCCGATCCCTACCCCATCTGGCTGTCGGAGATCATGCTGCAACAGACCCAGGTGGAAACGGTGATTCCCTATTACAGGCGGTTTTTGGAGCGGTTCCCGAATATCGAAAGCCTGGCATCGGCCAGTGAGGATGAGGTCCTGGCCCATTGGGCAGGCCTGGGATACTACAGCCGGGCGCGCAACCTCCATGCCGCCGCGTGCCGGATTAAGATCGAACACGGCGGGTGTTTCCCCCGGGATCCCGAGGTAATCCAGTCGTTGCCGGGCATAGGACGTTCAACGGCCGCGGCCATCGCCGCATTTGCCTACAACCAGCGCATTGCCATCCTGGATGGCAATGTGAAACGTGTCTTGAGCCGGGTTTTCGGTGTGGAGGGATGGCCCGGGGATAAGGTTGTGGAGGCGCGCCTCTGGCGTCTGGCCGAAGATTTGCTGCCAGCCCACGGCATCCGCGCCTATACCCAGGGCCTCATGGACCTCGGCGCCACCCTTTGTACCCGCGCCAAGCCCTGCTGCGGGTCCTGTCCGTTCGCGGACGAGTGCCTCGCCAACAGGGATGGACGGCAGAATGAGCTGCCCGGACCACGTCCGAAACGGGCTCTGCCTGAGAGGCGGACCGCCATGCTGGCCATCATCCATGCCGGCGAGGTGTTGCTGGAGAAGCGCCCATCCTCCGGCATCTGGGGTGGACTGTGGAGCCTGCCTGAATGCCCCCCCCAGGAGGACATCAACAGGGTTGCCAATGGTCTGGGCTACAGTGTGGACAACTGCGAGGCTTTGCCAGGTCTGGTGCATGGCTTCACCCACTTCCGCCTCACGATTTCACCCTGGCGAGTGGATGTGCTCAGGCCGGCCAGGGCCGAGGAACCGGGCCGCTTGTGGTTGCCCCTTGACGACCTGGAGGGGGCGGCCCTGCCAACCCCCGTGCGCCGCATTCTTGCCTCTTTGGCGCGGTAGGTTGGACTGAGCCTGGACCCTCCCGCCGGGTTCAGATATCCACGCTTTCCGACCAGATCAGCGCATTCACATGGGCCAGATTGACGGTGTCCGCATCCACGCAGATGTCCGCCGCCAGGGCCGCGATGGTTTCCTGATCGAAACGCTCGCAGGCGGTGGCCAGTTCCAGATAGGGGGCATACGGCCCGTCGTCATGAACTAGCGCGTTGGCGACTGCCTCCGGCAAGTTCAGGTTGGCCAAGGCCTGGCTCATGGGCACATTGAGCAGGGCGTCCAGCAGGGAAAAGACGCCTGTAATGAATAACCCGCCCCGTTGGGCAGGTTCCACGTGTTCACGGCCCAGGGCCTCTGTGAAATGGGCCCGGGCCAGGGCATTGCGCAACAGCGACTGATTGCGGGCCGTGGCATGCACACTGCTGAACAGAAGCAGGGTGAGCCAGCGGTAAGTCTGGTCATAGCCCAGCAAGCTCAAGGCATGGCCGATGGAATGAATGGTGGTGCGCAATCCGATGGCGGGCGAGTTGATGTAGCGCAGCAGCTTGTAGGACAGGGCCGGGTCCAGTTTGAAGGTTTCTTCCAGGGCGCCTATTTCCTCCCGCTCAATCACTTTGTTCAGCAGATCCATCACGCGCATGACGTTGGCATCCATGCGGCTTGGCTTGGAGGGTTCCAGTTGGGTGAAGTAATAGCCCTGGAACAACTCGAACCCCAGCTTTTCGGAGGTCTCGTACGCCTCCGGCGTATCGACCTGGGTTGCCACAAGCAGGTGACTGTGGCCGGGCCCCCGTCGCAATTGGGCCACCCGCTCCGCCAGAGCCATGACGTCGTAGCGGGTGGTGTCCAGGCGCACGTAACGGCAGGCGGCCAGCAAGGGGTTGGGCGACAGTGCATCGGGAGCGTCGTCCAGGGCCAACATCAGGCCCTGGCGCGACAGTTCCTCGGCCCGGGACACCAAGGCGGACTCCGGCTCGCCGTCAGGATGCAACGCCAATACCACCTTGTCCTGAGGAAGCTGCTCCACCAGGGGGCTGAAAAGGATGTCCGGCGACACACTGAGGAAGGTGAGCTTGTTGCCCAGGGCCTTCTGGAAATCCAGGTCGATGGCGCTGATCAGCAGGTGTTCGTCCTGGGCCTGCTGCAGGCTGCGGGCCCCCGGGAGCACTTCCAGGGGTACCCGGTCGCGTCGCTTGAGTTCATACCCGACGATATGGTCGTCGCTATCCAGTACCGGTTGTCGTGTCAGGAATCGTTGCAGTGTCTCCAGGCTTTTCACGCCCTTGCGGGGTTCCGCCGCGGACCCGGTACCTAGGGAATCGGATGTGTGTTGGATGCTCATGTCGGAGATACCAGGCTGGTGTGCGATGGGGCCGGGATCAGGAGCTCTTCTGCAGCCGTTCGAAGAGGCTGCTGACAGCCCGATCGACCAGGGCGACGCTGTCCACGATCTTGGCGCTGCCTTCTTTCAATTTGTGGGCCAGGCCCGCGGCGTTGATGGAGACGGCCCGCTCTCCGAGGCGATTGGTGAACAGGTAGGTGCCCCGCAAGGGGCTGACCCAGGCCAGCTTGGCCCGCAGGGTGGTTCCGTCCTCCAGCGTGAATTCGAGCCAGGTGCCGCGCTTCAGATGCCGGACCTGCCCTTCGTGAACCCCCTCGATGCCGGCCGCTTCCGTGGCAAGCCGTTCCTGGCCCACAACGTCGCCGATCACGATCTCCTCCGTCTCGGCCAGGCGATCCGGCAGTGTGCTGATTTCCCGCAGGATGCGGGAGTCGGTTTCAACCTTCGCGGTGGGGGAGGGGATGTCGTGGAATTCCGGGCTGTCGAAGGCGAAAGCTACGCGGGGCGGCACGGGGGAGAGCACCGCGCGCGCCTGGCCGATGGAGACGGTCTTGTCCTTGCCCTGGAGATCGGCCTTGACGGCCTCCGCATGGTATTTGACCAGGCTGGCGAAGAACCTGTCCCGTTCGGACTGGGGCAGCGCCACGGCACGAATGCCTTCGTCAATCCGCTTGAGAAGTTTGGGCAGCAATGCCACGAGCCTCTGCTTTTCCTCCCTGGTGACCTTGGGCGTCAGGCTCCATAGCAAGTCGTCCATGGTGGACAAAGCCTGGGCCCATCCCTCGCCGTTGGCGCCACCCCGCAGGTAAAGACCAGCCAGGTGGTCGGCCCAGGGCCCCTGGAGGAAGAGGAGGATGGATTCGGGGGCTTCGCTGTCCAGGAGGCGGGTTTGCACGGCCTCGATGGCCAGGGTGTGGGCCAACACGGTCTGTTCGTTCTGTTGCAAGACCTGGGCACTGCGGCATGCGCGCTCGTCCGCCAGGCGCTTCTCCTCCGCCATGAACTGCCGCAGGCTTTCCAGGACTTCGGTGAAGACCTCCACCTTGTCCTCGAATTCGTTGAGCACCCGCTGCACCAGGGCATCCACGGTCTTGTACAAGGCGCTGTCGTGGCCTTCCTGCTCGTTCCAACCCAAGGCGGCGTCCGCCAGGCCATCGAGCAATTTGCGCGCGGGGTGGTTCTTCTGGCTGAAGAAGTTTTTGTCCAGCATGGCCACCTTCAGGACCGGAATCTGCAGCCGGCCGATCAGGGCCTTCATGCCATCCGGCAGACGATGGTCGTCCAGGATGTAGTCGAACATCAGGGCCACGATGTCCAGGGTCATGGCATCCATGTGCCCCATGTTGCCGGCCGCCCCTGTGTGCTTGATGGCTCGCAGCACATTGACCTGGCCATTGGCCAATATCTCCGGGTCCAGATTGACGCTGGCCAAGCCGCCCATGTCACCCTGTTGAATCCGGGTCAGACGCTGTACCACCTGGACTGATTCGATCTCGCCCTCGTTGGCGGCCTCGGCCGCGCCACCACCCGGAAGGGAAGGGAGGGAGGGCAGGCTTGGACCCCCGCCGATGCGGCCCATGGACATGAGCTGTTGCAGCATGGTGAACATATCCCCCCCCTGGGGCTTGATATGTTCGCCCGGCAGACTTGAAGTGGGGGGGCCGGCCGAGTTTTCCGGGGTGGCGGCCGCAGCGGCCTGGGCGCGCCGGACTTCCAGCCTGATGGAGGGAAGCACTCCTTTCCCGATCAGCAGCCCGTTGATTTTTTCGTAAACCTGCCTGATCTGGCTGGGGAGATGGACATTCAGCCGGGTGACCAGCATCAGCTTGATCTTGTTGCCGGCGGGCAGGGCCTTGATGGCATCCATCATGGTTTCGCCGATGACTTCGGGCGCCAGGGGGTTGGGACCGAAGCGCAATTCCGGGTCTTCCAGCAGGAGACCCACGCGGCGGTCCAGGCCGGGCAACTCCTCATGGCATGCTATCCGCAGCGCATGGCTGATGGTGCTGCTGGCCAGGGTCAGCTCAAGTTCCTCCGGCTCCACCAGGTTGAGCTGGGATGCATCCAACTCCGGCTGGGGCTCCTGGGTCAGCTGCCCCCGCCTCCCGGCCTCATTGAATCGTTGGAACAACCGGCGTCTGAAGGTGCTGATCAGGGCCTGTTCCTGGGTCTGGACCTGCTCCCGGGTATCCATGTAGAGGCAATACATGACATGGGAGGGGTTTCTGCCGGCCATGTCGAGCAGTTCAACGGCAGTGCGCTCCAGGGTTTTTGAGAAAACAGCGGACATTTCCGCTACCGCCAGGTCGCGGATTTCATCCAGCAAGGAAGGGGATACGCTCATCCCCGCCAATTGGGTTTGTCCGTGATTCCTCATCATCAATATGTTGTTGAGCATTTCATCCATGGCCCGGCCTCCTGCCCCCGGAGACGGCGTGCCATGCCATTGCCGAGGGAATGTCCAATCCCCAGTACTCTCGGCGAGATGGGGGGTAGCCAAACCAGGACTGCCGCCTATGCGGATGCCCACTGGCAAACCTGCCTCACCTAGCAGCCCCGCCGCCTTGGGGTGACCCCTTTAGGCCGGTGGCTTTGCGTCCCCGTTTTTCAACGGGTTTGCCCTTGAGTAGGTGGAGTTGTCAAAACGACACAACTCTATATTGCATATCGACAATTTTAGAAAAAACTTTAGGTCAGCCCCTGGCAATGACATGAGCGGTGCATTGAATGGGCTCAATGGCTTAGGTTTCTCGGGAGGACGGTGACACTGGCGAGAGTGGCGCGGGGAAGGGCTTGTCAAGCCTTGTCCAGGGGCGGACCTTGCACCATGCTTGCCGGGTTTTCACGCACGGTTTCCACGTTTCCATGTCCGTACATATGCAAATTCCGGCTCGCCTGGCTCAGGAACTGGGCGTCTCCCTGGCACGGGTCAATGCCGCGGTTGAACTCCTGGACGACGGCGCCACCGTGCCCTTCATCGCCCGCTACCGCAAGGAGGCCACCGGCGGCCTGGACGACA
>CAZREY010000184.1:3466-5646 GCA_964599015.1 uncultured Thiobacillus sp. | reverse complement strand
CACCGTGCCCGCCTATTTCGACGACGCCCAGCGCCAGGCCACCAAGGACGCCGCCCGGCTGGCCGGGCTCAACGTGCTGCGCCTGCTCAACGAGCCCACCGCCGCCGCCATCGCCTACGGCCTGGACAATGCCGCCGAGGGCATCTACGCGGTCTACGACCTGG
The DNA here is from genome assembly GCA_964599015.1 of uncultured Thiobacillus sp. Lineage (GTDB taxonomy): Bacteria > Pseudomonadota > Gammaproteobacteria > Burkholderiales > Thiobacillaceae > PFJX01. The sequence goes on along the minus strand of CAZREY010000184.1, from coordinate 5,482 downwards.
GGGGCGGCACCTTCGACATCTCCATCCTCAAGCTCACCAAGGGCGTGTTCGAGGTGCTGGCCACCAACGGCGACTCCGCCCTGGGGGGCGACGACTTCGACCGCCGCATCTATTGCTGGGTCCTGGACCAGGCCAAGATCCATACCCTCGCGGACCAGGACAAGACCCTGCTCATGGCCCATGCCCGGGAGGCCAAGGAAACCCTGTCGGACCGGGGCGAGGCCCACATCACCGCCGTGCTCACCACCGGCGAGGTCATCGACCTGACCCTGAGCGAGGCGGCCTTCAACGACATGACCGCCAGCCTGGTGAACAAGACCCTGGTGCCCACCCGCAAGGCCCTTCGCGACGCGGGTCTGAGCCCCGGTGACGTGAAGGGCGTGGTGATGGTGGGGGGCTCCACCCGCATCCCCCGCATCCAGGCCGCCGTGGGCGAATTCTTCGGCCAGACGCCGCTGACCAACCTGGACCCGGACAAGGTGGTGGCCCTGGGGGCCGCCATCCAGGCCAATGTGCTGGCGGGCAACAAGGGCGACGACGACTGGCTGCTGCTGGACGTGGTGCCCCTGTCCCTGGGCCTGGAGACCATGGGCGGCCTCACCGAGAAGATCATCCCCCGCAACGCCACCATTCCCACCGCCCGGGCCCAGGAGTTCACCACCTTCAAGGACGGCCAGACCGCCATGAGCATCCACGTGGTGCAGGGGGAGCGGGAACTGGTGGCGGACTGCCGCAGCCTGGCCCGCTTCGAGCTGCGGGGCATCCCCCCCATGGTGGCCGGCGCGGCCCGCATCCGCGTCACCTTCCAGGTGGACGCCGACGGCCTGCTCTCCGTCACCGCCCGGGAGATGGGCACGGGCATCGAGTCCCACATCGCCGTGAAACCTTCCTACGGCCTCACCGACGACGAGGTGGCGGCCATGCTCAGGGATTCCTACGCCCACGCCCAGGACGACATGGCCGCCCGCAACCTGGCCGAGGCCAAGGTGGACGCCCAGCGCCTGGTGGAGGCCACCGAGGCGGCCCTGGCGGAGGATGGCGAAGCCTTGCTGGACGCGGCCGAACGCACCGCCATTGAAGAACGCGTCCATGCCCTCAAATCCGCCCTGACAGGCAGCGACCTGGCCAGCGTGAAGCGGGCCGCCGACGGCCTCAACCAGGGCACGGGGGAGTTCGCCGCCCGGCGCATGAACGCCAGCGTGAAGCGGGCCCTCACCGGCCACAAGCTGGACGAGTTGGAGATTTGAAGTAGTCGCGGGTTGATATGAGCAACGCGTTCGAACCGGAATTCATCGCCTCCCTGGGGGAACGGCTGGCCAGCCACCCCGTGTATGGGGCCCTGCGGGGCGTGGAGGACCTGCGGGTGTTCATGCAGCACCACGTGCATTCCGTGTGGGATTTCATGTCCCTCATCAAGTACCTGCAGCACACCGTGGCGCCGGCCCGCTGGCCCTGGACCCCGGGCGTGGATCCCACGGTGCAGCGCTTCATCAACGAACTGGTGCTGGAAGAGGAGACGGACGAGGCGGGCCCCGGCGCCCCCGGGGAGTTTTCCAGCCACTTCTGGCTCTACCTGGGCGCCATGGGGGAGATCGGCGCCGATGCGGACACCCCGGCCCGCTTCGTGGAGATGGCCGGCCGGGAGGGCATCGACGCCGCCCTGGCCAGCGGCCTGGCCCCGGCGCCCGCCGCCCGCTTCAACCGCGTCACCTTCGGTTTCATCGCCGGGGGCAAGCCCCACGAGGCGGCCGCCGCCCTGGCCCTGGGCCGGGAGCACATCATCCCCGCCATGTTCCGTGCCTTCCTGGCGCGCATGGCGGTGAGCGAGGCCCAGGCCCCCATCTTCCATTACTACCTCAACCGCCACATCCACCTGGACGAGGACTTCCACGCCCCCCTGTCCCTGCGCCTGCTGGAGTCCCTGTGCGGCGGCGATGCCGTTAAGATCGCCGAGGCCCGGGCCGCCGCCGTGCGCGCCGTGGAAGCCCGCATCGAATTATGGGACGGCGTGCTGGC
>CAZREY010000184.1:0-3456 GCA_964599015.1 uncultured Thiobacillus sp. | reverse complement strand
CCCCAACTGATCGTCCTGCCCCACGTGGAACTGTGCCCCGAAGGCGCCGTCATCGATGCCCAGAAGGGCGTGTCCATCTGCGACACCCTGCTGGAGAATGGCATCGAGATCGAGCACGCCTGCGAGAAATCCTGCGCCTGCACCACCTGCCACGTGATCCTGCGGGAAGGCTACGACAGCCTGTCCGAGGCCACGGAGATGGAGGAGGACCTGCTGGACAAGGCCTGGGGGCTGGAGCCCACCTCCCGCCTGTCCTGCCAGGCCCTGGTGGGCAGCAAGGACCTGGTGGTGGAGATTCCCAAGTACACCATCAACATGGTGAAGGAAGGACATTGATGGGGAGTAGGGAATGGGGTGTGGGGAGTGGGAATGCGTGCCGACGGTTTTCCCACTCCCTACTCCCCATTGCCCACTTCCCAAAGGAGCCCGCGACATGAAATGGACCGACACCCTGGACATCGCCATCGCCCTGGAGGAACACCATCCGGACGTGGACCCGCGCTACGTGCGCTTCACCGACCTGCACCGCTGGGTCATGGAACTGCCGGACTTCGCCGACGACGCCAACCGCTCCGGCGAGAAGATCCTGGAGGCCATCCAGATGGCCTGGATCGAGGAGCGGGATTGATGCGACTTGCCGCGTTGCTGGCCGTGGCCGTCCTCTCGGCACCGGCCTGGGCCGCCGAGCCCCTGGGCTTCAAGGGCCAGGGCATCGGTGCCTCCAACGTCGCCATTACCCAGGACCCCCGCTTCGACTGCCGCGAGGTGCGCACGCCCACGGCGGACCAGGTGTGCAGCCTGCGGCCCAAGGAGCAGGAGACCATCGCCGGCGCCCGGGTGAGCAGCCTGTATTACTTCTACGACCGGGCCCGCCTGACCGGCTTCACCCTCACCCTGCCGGAAGGCCGCTTCCAGGCCGTGGCCGAGGCTTTGGCGGCCAAGTACGGCCCGGCCCAGGTCCGCGTCGAGCAGGTGAAGAACCTGAAGGGCGAGAGCTTCGAGAACCGCACCCTCACCTGGCGCCAGGGGGATGCCCGCCTGGAGGCCCGGCGCTATGCCGGCCGCCTGGACCAGTCCCTCATCCGCCTGTCCGATGAGGCCGCCGCCGAGCGCATCCGCCAGCGCCGTTCCCAGGCGTCGGCGCAAGATCTGTAGGCCTAGGAGGCCAGGAAGTCCTCCTCCAGTCCCAGGTCCGGGATGTGGTTGAAGGAGATGCGCATCGGCGCCTCGTGCTGGGCCCGGAAGGCGCCGCCGAAGTAGATGGCGTCGTTGCCGAAGCGCTGGTGCAGCTTGTCCAGCACCGCGTCCAGGCCGGGCGCCGCCGTCTGGCCGGGGAAGAGCGGCAGGGCGGACTGGCTGGCCGGGGCCAGGTCCTTCAGCGCCACCCCCACCTTCACCGGCTCCCGCCCCCGGGGCCGTTCCGCCCACAGGGTGTCCAGCACCCGCAACAGGCCCAGGGTGTCGGACATGGCGTTGAAGCGGGCCTCCACTGCCCAGGGCGCGCGATTGCGCCAGCCCACCACCACCTCCAGGCGCTTGCACAGGAAACCTTCGCCCCGCATGCGCCGGGCCGCCTTCTGGGTGAGCTTGGACAGCACCGCATAGGCGCCCTGGTCGAAGCGCAGCTGGGGCGGCAGCACGTGGGAATGGCTGACGCTGCCCCGGCGGGTGGGGACCACGGGCACGTCCTCCCCCCGCAGCTGGTCGTACATGCGCTCCCCCCCCACGCCGCCCCATATGCGTCGCAGGGTGGCCTTGTCCGCCAGGCACAGGGCCTCCACGGTGTGGATGCCGTACTGCTCCAGGCGGGCCAGCATGGCCCGGCCCACGCCGTGGATGTCCGCCAGCTTCAGGCCGTACAGGCGCTGGGGCAGTTCGTGGGAGTGGACCACCGTGAGGCCGTCGGGCTTCTGCATGTTGGAGGCCATCTTGGCGATGAAGCGGTTGGGGCCGATGCCCACGGAACTGGTGAGGCATTCCCCCACCTCCGCGCGGATGCGCCGCTTGGCTTCCCGGGCCAGCTTCACGGCCACCTCCTCCCGCTGCCAGCTGCCGGTGAGCTCGCACACCACCTCGTCGATGGACAGCACCTCGGTGATGGCGATGACCTGGTTCACCCGATCCATGAGGCGGTGGTGCATCTCCACGTACACCGAGGGCCGGGCCTGGACCAGGGCGATGCCGGGGCAGAGCCGCCGGGCGTCCGCCACCGAGGTGCCCGTCTTCACGCCGTGGCGCTTGGCCTCGTAGCTGGCGGCGATGCAGCAGGTGGTTTCCGCCAGCACCGGCAGGATGCCCACGGGCCGGCCGCGCAATTCCGGCCGCAGTTGCTGTTCAACCGAGGCGAAGTAGGAATTGAAGTCGAGGAGCAGGGCCGATAACGGTCGACCGGGCCGGTGGGCGGACATGGGCGGAAGGGAAAACCATGGACTTCCAGCTTAGCCCGCAACGCGGGCCACGTAGGCGTCGATGACGTCCATGAGGTGGTCCATGCGTGTCTGGTCCGGGCTGCCGTCAGGCGACAGGTGCACGATTTCGATGTCCCGTTCCCGGCAGGCGGCGGCATCGACGATGCCCGCGTCCTCGCCCATCACCACCACCAGGCCGAGCTTGGCGGCGCCGTCGATGGCTGCCTGGTCGATGGGCGTGCCGTGGGTGACGCCGATGCTGGCGCGCCACAGGTGGTCGACGCAGTCGACGGCCTCGGTCTGGGGATACTCGGCCCACACGTGCTCGTAGTCGGGCACCCGGGGCTCGCCGGGGATGTTCGTGCGGTCTAGGACGACGATGTAATGTCTCATGGCGGTTCCAAAGGGTAGGGTGTTCAGGCGGGGGGCAGTTTACCGTCCGCCAGGCTCATGGCATGCACCACTCGGATCAGGGCGGAGGAATCCAGTTCCCCGCCGCCGCCGGTCACCAGGGTCTCCATGACCCGGCGGGCCTGGGCTGTCACCGGCAGGTCCAGGTCTTGGGCGCCGGCCTCGTCCAGCACCAGGCCCAGGTCCTTCAGATGCAGCCGGGCCTTGAAGCCGGGCGTGAAGGATTCGTCCAGCATGCGCTGGCCGTGCACTTCCAGGATGCGGCTGTAGGCGAAGCCCCCCAGCAGGGCCTGGCGCACCCGGGCCGGGTCCACCCCCTCCCGGCGGGCAAAGGTCAGGGCCTCCGCCACCCCCAGCAGGGTGGCGGACACCAGGATCTGGTTGCAGGCCTTGGCCACCTGGCCGGCTCCGGTCTCGCCCACGTGGACGATGTTCCGACCCATGGCCTGGAACAGAGCCAGCACGCGGCCGAAAGCGGCCTCCGGTCCCCCCGCCATGATGGACAGGGTGCCGGCCTGGGCGCCGGCCTCGCCGCCGGAGACGGGGGCATCCAGCCAGGCCACCCCTTGGGCCGCCAGGCGGGCTGAGAAGGAGCGGGTGGCGGCAAGGGATGTGGTGCCCAGGTCCACGACGATGC
>CAZREY010000183.1:0-5671 GCA_964599015.1 uncultured Thiobacillus sp. | reverse complement strand
GACCCATCAGCCACCCGTGCATCAACGGCGTGACGAACAGCGTCAAAGGCGTGGCCACGGCCAGGCCCCAGACGATGGCGGAGGCCACGGGGCCCCATAGCAGGGAGTCGCCACCCCAGCCGAAGGCCAGGGAGACGAGGCCGCCGATGACCGTGAGCGTGGTGATGATGATGGGCAGCAGGCGGCGGCGGGCGGCGTGGAAGGCGGCGCGCAGGGGGTGCATGCCCCGGGCCAGGCGGTCCTCGCCGGCGGAGGCCAGGACGATGGAGGCATTCACCGCCACGCCGGACAGGGCCACGCCCCCATAAAGCGTATAGAGGGTGACGGGCTGGCCGGAGACCCACAGGCCGATCACCACGCCCGCCAGGGCCATGGGGGCCGTGGCCAGGATCACCAGGGGCAGCACCAGGCGGCCGAACTGGAAGGCCAGCAGGCCGTACATGAGCACGAAACCCAGCGCCAGCAGGGCCAGCAGGTCATTGAGGCTGGCCTTCACGTCGTCCAGTTCGCCCCCCTGGGCCAGTTTTACCCCGGGGTGGCGCTGGCCCACCGTGCGCCAAAGGGCCTCCACCCGCTCCACGGCCTGGGCGGCGGTGAGGCGGTCCTGGTCGAAGCCGGCGATAAGCGTGGCGGTGCGTTCGGCGTTGACCCGGCGCAGTTCGCCGGGGGCTTCCTCCATGTGCATGGCGAAGAGCTCACCCGGGTTGATGCTGCCGCCATCCGGCAGCTGCCAGGGCTGGGACAGCCAGCGCTGCAGGGCCGCGTCCCCCATGGGCTTGCCCCGCACCACCACGTCCATGGTTTCCTCGCCGTCCGTCGCCTTGCCCGCCGGGATGCCCTCGAAGTGCAGGCGGATCATGGCTGCCAGCTTGAAGGGGTCCAGGCCGGCCGGGGCGGCGGCGGTGGCATCCAGTTTCAGGGTCATGCGGGGCTGGCTGAAGCGGGTGTCATCGTCGATGTCGGTGAAGCCGGGGGTTTGGGCCAGGGCCGCGCTCAGATCCCGGGCGGCGGCGGTCAGTTGTTCCAGGGGGGCGCCCGTGAGGCGCAGGGACAGGCTGGAGAGCATGGGCAGGTCGGCGGACAGGACCTGCACGGTCACGTCGGTCTTGCCCTCCGCCTTCAAGGCCTGGCGCAGGTCGGCCACGAAGGACTCCACCCCCCGGGCGCCGGCGGATTGGGGGGCCAGGCTTACGGTGACCTGGCCCAGGTGCTCCCCCAGCACCAGTTCCCGGGGGGTGAACTGAAGGCCGGCCATGGACAGGGTGGTGTTGATCTCACCGGGGCGGGCCATGCGCCGTGCCACCTGCTCCACGGCTTCCGTGGCCGCCAGGGCATCCTTCAGGGGGGTGGCGGGCGGGGTCCGCACGTTGAGGTTGAAGATGCGCAGGGGATCCGAGGCGAACCAGCGGGGCTTCACCCATTCCAGGCCCAGGGCCAGGCCGGCGGCTATGAACAGGGTGCCGAACAACAGGGCAATGATGGCCACGTGGCGGAAGGCCCAGGCCAGGCCCCGTCCGTAGTGACGGCGCAGGCCGCGGCCCATGCGGATGCGCCAGCCCCGCCCCTGGGCGCACTCGGCGCCGCAGCCGCCCCAGGACACGGCGTGGCGGGGCAGCAGCCACAGGGAGGCGAGCAGGCTCACGAGCAGGGTGGCCATGACGGTGAGGGGGGTGACGAACATGAAGCGCCCCATGAGGCCGGGCAGGAACAGCAGGGGGGCGAAGGCCAGACAGGTGGCGAACACCGAGGCGGTGACCGGCTGGGCCACCTCCGCCAGGGCGCCCTTCACCGCCTCGAATCGCTGCATCCCAGCCGCCAGGCGTACACGGATGGCGTCCGCCACCACCACGGCGTCGTCCAGGGGAATGCCCAGGACGATGGCCACCCCCAGGAGCACGGAGACGTTAAGGGTCTGCCCCGACAGATTGAGAAACAGGAACATCCCCGCCAGGGCGAAGGGCACCCCGATGCTGGTGAGCAGGGCCATGCGGTGCCCCAGGAAGAACCAGGTCACCGCCAGCACCACGGCCAGGCCGAACAGGGCGTTCTTCTCCATGACCCGGATGGCTTCCCGGGTGGCCTGGCTCTGGTCGTCCACCAGGGTCAGGACGGGCGCCCCTTCCAGGGCGTTACGGTCACGCACGAAGTCCCGGATGCGGTCGGTGAGGGTGAGGCTGTTGACGCCTTCGCCCTTGGTGACAGAGAGGAGCACGGCCGGCTTGCCGTTCAGGTGCACCAGTTCCCGGGTGGGGGAGACCCCCAGGCGCACCTGGGCCACGTCGGCCAGGGGCACCCGGCGGCCGTCCGCCGTGGCGAGGGGCAGTTCGGCGATGAAGTCCGGATTGGGCCCCAGGCCCTCCACCCGGATGGCATAGCGCCGGCCGGACACGTCCGCCATGCCGGCGGGATAGACATGGGTCTGGTCCATGACCGCCCGGATGAGGGTCTCCGCCGAGATGCGTTCCCGCATCAGGGCCTCCGGGTCGAAGCGCACCTCCATCTCCCGGCCACGCAGGCCATAGGCCGTGACCCGGGCCACGCCGGGCAGGTTCTCCAATTGGGTGCGCACCGCCTCGGCCCGCTGGCAGATGCGCCCGTCCGCCGCCTCGCCGCCCACGGCCACCATGGCGGTGGGGAAGAAGTTGGAGGAGGTGAGCTCGATGACCTGGGGTGCCCGGGCTTCCTTGGGGAAACCGGCCGAGGCCTGGCGGATCTCCCGGTCCAGGGCCGCCAGACGGTGTTCGAAGCGGCCGCGGGGAATGTCCCGGAAGCGGATCAGCAGCGTGGCCACATGGTCCCGGGAGGTGGCCGCCACCAGGTTGATGTCGGGCACCAGGCGGGCGGCGGTCTCCAGGGGGACGGCGATTTCCCGCTCCACGTCCTGGGCCGCGGCCCCGGGCCAGACCACGGCCACCGCCACCCAGTTCAGGTTCACCTCCGGATACTGGGCCCGGGGCATGGTGAAGTAGGACCAGGCGCCCAGCAGTAGCACGATCACCAACACCAGGTCGGCCAATCGGTGGGAGCGGAACAAGGAGGGCACCTGCATGGCTCTGGGCTGGATATACTTTCGGAATGAAAAAGGCGGCGCTGGTGACGTTTCTATTATGTCTTGCTTTGGCACAGGCCGGCGTGGGCCGGGCGCAGACCGGCAATGCGCCTCCCGTCACCCAGCTCACCACCCGCCAGGAAGGCATGATCCTGGTGGTGGAGGGCTGGTTGCACACCAAGGCGGACCGGGCCACTGCCTGGGCGGTCTTGACGGACTACAACCGTTTTCCCGACTTCGTGCCGGGCATCACCGGCAACCAGGTGCTGGACGCCAATAACGGCAGCAAGACCATCGCCCAGCGGGGCCAGGTGCTTGCGGGCCAGGTGCGCATGGCCTACGAAGGCATCATGCGGGTGACCGAGCACAGACAGGAGGGCATGGACATCCAGTTCCTGTCGGGCCCCTTCAAGGACGTGGGCGGTACCTGGCGCATGGCCCCGGGCCGCCCCCTGAAACTGAGCTACAGCATGCGCATGGATTTGAGCAAAACCCCCTTTCCCCCACCCCTGGCGCCCTCCATTGCCCAGCAACAGGTGAGCACCTGGGTGGATGCGTTCGGGCGGGAAATCGAAAGGAGGGCTGGAAAGTGAAGCCCTGGATGGAATGGATCAAGCAATGCTGCCTGGTCCCGGGACTGGCCCTGGTGCTGTGCAGCGCCACGGCCCAGGCCGCCACGGCCAAGGTCAACGCCAGCACGGGCCTGTCCGGCGTGCGGGTGGAGGCCAGTCAGGTCTTGCAGGCGGACGCGGATACCGTGTGGGCCACCCTCACGGACTACAACAAGCTGGCCACCTTCATCCCGGACATGGTGTCCAGCCGCCTCATCTCCCCCCCGGGCGCCCCCAAGCGGGTGGAGCAGATCGCCGACGCGGGCCTGTTCGCCTTCGTCATGCCGGACCATGTGGTCCTGCTCATGGAGGAAAGCCCCAACCGGCTGATCCGTTTCCGCTCCGTGTCCGGCAAGGTGCTGACCATGACCGGCGAGTGGCAGATCGTGGGCGACGCCGCCCCGGTCACCCTGGTTTACCGTTCCCGTATCATTCCCATCGCCCCCCTGCCGCCCCTGGTGTCCGACTATTTCGTGGAGGACGAGGTGAAGAAGCGCTTCGAGGCCGTGGGCAAGGAGGCGGAGCGGCGCATGCGGGAAAAGGGCGGTTTCCGCAGTTGGTTCAAATAGGCCCGCGAAACACGGGCTCATGGCCGAGGGTAAACGCGTGACAATGCAGACAGCTTGGTTGGCATGGGGGGTGTTCGCCGCGCTCGCGCTGGCGGGATGCGATCAGCTCAAGGAGCGGGCGGGGATTCCCGATCCCGCCAAGGTGGAGGCGGAGGGCAAGGCCATCGGCAGCGCCTGCCGGCACGCCGGCTGGGGCATCGAGGACTGCTTCCGGCTCAACCCCAATGCCTCCAAACCCGCCATGTTCGCCGGCTGGAAGGACATGAACGAGTACATGCTCAAGAACAATATGGAGGCCATGGAGCCCACGGTCTCGGAATCCGGCCAGCCCATGGCGGCCAAGAAGAGCAGGAAGAAGATGATCGAGCTGGAGCCCATCGACAAGAGCAAGGTGGAAACCCCGGGCAGGGGCGGCGAGAAAGAGGCGGGCCACGACAGCAAGGCCGCCGACTCCAAGAAGGAAGCCCCGGCCCATTGAGGGCGTGGCGATCGGCCATGAACAGCAGCCTGCGCATCGCCTCCTACAACATCCACAAGGGGCTGTCCTTCTTCAACCGACGCCTGGTGCTCCATGACGTGCGGGCCCGGCTCGCGGCCATCAACGCGGATGTGGTGTTCCTCCAGGAAGTGCAGGGCCACCATGCCCATCACGCCGGCCGCTTCCACGCCTGGCCCAGCAACCCCCAGCACGAGTTCCTGGCGGGGGACCTGTGGCGGGAAGCGGCCTATGGCAAGAACGCGGTCTATGACCACGGCCACCACGGCAATGCCATCCTGTCCCGTTATCCCATCCTGCGCTGGGAGAACGTGGACATTTCCGCCCACGCCTTCGAAAACCGGGGCCTGCTCCATTGCGAGCTGGAGGTGCCCAGGCTGGCCCAACCCCTCCACGCCATCTGCCTGCACCTGGCCCTGAACGAGTCGGGCCGGCGCAAGCAGATCCACCAGCTGTCGGAGCGCATCCGCCGCATGGTGCCCGACGACGCCCCCCTCATCATCGCCGGGGACTTCAACGACTGGCGCCAGCGGGCCGGCGCCTACCTGGCCGAGGAACTGGGCCTGAGAGAGGTGTTCGAGAGCACCCGGGGCCGTCCCGCCCGCAGTTTTCCCGCCGCCCTGCCCCTGTTCTCCCTGGACCGGATCTACACCCGGGGTTTCGACGTCACCGAGGCCCATGTGCTGCATGGCCCCCACTGGCGCCGCCTGTCGGACCACGCCGCCCTCACCGCCCAGCTGAAGCCCCGCGCGGCGGCATGATCCGCCCGGGAAACCGCCTGACCCTGCTGGAAAACGGCACGGACTATTTCCCGGCCCTGCTGGAGGCCATCGACGGGGCCCGGCACGAAATCCACCTGGAAAGCTATATCTTCCGCGCCGACGTCACCGGTCTGGCCGTGGCCCGGGCCCTGATGCGCGCGGCCCGGCGGGGCGTGGTCACCCGG
>CAZREY010000182.1:1894-5679 GCA_964599015.1 uncultured Thiobacillus sp. | reverse complement strand
CCTGGGGCCGCAAGGCATCCCCCAGGGTGAACCAGGCCAGCACGCCGGCCTCGTCCGCCAGGCCCACAAGGGTGAGTCCCGGGGCCTGTATGCCCTCGGGTTGCGCACCAATGAACTCCGGCGTGCCCAGGCGATAGCCCCGGCCGGCCACACGGCCGCCCACCCCCTTGCCGGGGAAATAGCGCAGAGCCTCGGCTTCCAGGCTCACATTGCCGGGGGCCGCCGCGCGCAGGGCAGCGGCCACGGGGTGGGTGGCCCCCTGCTCCAGGGCCCGGGCGATGGCCAGGGCCTGGCCCTTGTCGCCCTGCAACACATGCACATCCCGCAGGCTGAATTCCCCCGTGGTGAGGGTGCCGGTCTTGTCGAACACGAAATCCGTGGCCCGGGCCAGGGTCTCCAGGGCATGGCCCCGGGTGGACAGCAGGCCCAGGCGGGTCAGGCGGCCCAGGGCGGCGGTGAGGGCGGCTGGGGTGGCCAGGCCCAGGGCGCAGGGACAGGACACCACCAGCACCGAGACCGTGATCCAGAAGGCCCGGGACGGGTCGGTGAAGTACCAGGCCGTGGCCACGCCGGCGGCAATGAGCAGCAGGGCCAGCACGAACCAGGCGGAGACCCGGTCGGCGATCTGGGCCAGGTGGGGTTTCTCCGCCAGGGCCCGGTCCAGCAACCGCACGATGCCGGACAGCACGGTATCTGCCCCCACCTTTTCCACCTTCACCACCAGTGGGCTTTCCAGGTTGATGGTGCCGCCGATGACCGGGCTGGTCTGCTGTTTGCTGACGGGATGGGATTCGCCGGTGAGCAGGGATTCATCCACGTTGGAAATGCCTTCCGCCACGGTGCCGTCGGCGGGGAAGCTCTCGCCGGGACCCACCAGCACGTGGTCGCCGGGGGCGAGCTTCACCGCCGCCACGGTTTCCTCCGCCCGGCTGGTGGGGAAACCAGGCAGGCGTATGGCGGCGGCGGGGATCAGCTTGATCAGGCTTTCCGCCGCCTCAGCGGATTTCTTGCGGGCGTTCATTTCCAGGAAGCGGCCGGTGAGCAGGAAGAACACGAACATCACCACCGAATCGAAGTACACGTCCTCGCTTCCGATCACGGTGCCGTAGACGCTGGCGGCGTAGGCCAGGCCCACCCCCAGGGCCACTGGCACGTCCATGCCGGCGCGGTACAGCTTCAGGTCCCGCCAGGCCCCCTGGAAGAAGGGCCAGGCGGAATAGAACACCACCGGCGTGGTCAGCAGCAGGCTGGCGAAGCGCATCAGCGCCTCGATGTCCTTGGTCATGGTGCCGGGCTCGGCCATGTAGGCGGGCACGGCGTACATCATCACCTGCATCATCCCCAGCCCGGCGATGGCCAGGCGGCGGATGGCCGTGTTGCGCTCCTTGCGGAACAGTTCCTCCTGGCGGTTGGTGTCGAAGGGGTAGGCCAGGTAGCCGATCTCCTGGATGCTCTTCAGGATGTCGGAAAGCTGGATGCGGCGATTGTCCCAGCGCACCCGGGCGCGGCGGGTGGAGAAGTTGATGTCCACCCCCAGCACGCCCGGCAGCTGGTGCAGGTGGCGCTCGTTCAGCCACACGCAGGCGGCGCAGACGATGCCCTCCATGATCAGGTTGGCCTCGCGGATGTTCGCGTCGTCGGCGGCGCTGCTGACAAAGCTGCTCTGCACCTCGGGGATGTCATACAGCTTGAGGTTCTTGAGTTCCTCCAGGGCCGCCTCCGGCGTGGGGGGCATGTCCGTGCGCAGCCGGTAATAGTCCGCGTTGCCGGAATCGATGATGGTCTGGGCCACGGCCTGGCAGCCCAGGCAGCAGGCGGGCTTGGCCGTGCCCTGGTAGCGGATCACATAGCTGGAGCCCCGGGGTACGGGCTCGCCGCAATGGAAGCAGGTGGCGGAGGAAGCCGGGGAGTCGTTGGCGTCGGGCATGGCGGCGGATTCTACCCGGCAGCCGCCAAATGATTGGCCAGGGCGGCGAACTCGGCCACGGACAGGGTTTCCCCCCGCCGCACCGGGTCGATGCCCACGGCGGCGAAGGCGGCGTCGTCCGCCATGCCCTTCAGCGTATTGCGCAGGGTCTTGCGGCGCTGGCCGAAGGCCCGGGCCACCACATTGGAGAAGACCCGGTGGTCGTTGTACGGCACGGCATCAAGGGCCAGGGGCGCCAGGCGCACGATGGCCGAATCCACCTTGGGGGGCGGCTGGAAGGCGCCGGGGGGCACGATGAACAGCCGGGTGACGGCGAAGCGGGCCTGGAGCATCACCGACAGGCGGCCGTAGTCCGGGGTGTCCGGGGCGGCGGCCATGCGGTCCACCACCTCCTTCTGCAGCATGAAGGTCATGTCGCGGATGCCCCCCGCGTACTCCGCCAGGTGGAAGAGCAGTGGGGAGGAGATGTTGTAGGGCAGGTTGCCCACCACCCTCAAATCCTTGCCCAGGGCGCCGAAGTCGAAGGCCAGGGCGTCGGCGGCGTGGATGGTGAGCCGATCCGGCGGTAATTCGGCTTGCAGCCGCGCCACCATGTCCCGGTCGAACTCCACCACGTGCAGGTGCCTCAGGGTGTCCAGCAGGGGCCGGGTCAGGGCGCCAGGGCCGGGGCCGATCTCCACCATGAGGTCATTGGGCTCGGGGCGGATGGCGGCCACGATGCGGGCGATGTAGTGGGGGTCCACCAGGAAATGCTGGCCCAGGTGCTTCTTGGCGCGGGGCAGGGGCGCGGTCATGGCTGGACGGCCCGGTGCCTGGCCATTTCCAGGGCCGTGGCGATGGCCACCCGCAGGCTGCCGTCGTTCACCCGGCCCCGGCCCGCCAGGTCCAGGGCCGTGCCGTGGTCCACGGAGGTGCGGATGATGGGCAGGCCCAGGGTGATGTTTACGCCTTCGCCGAAACTGGCGTGCTTGAGCACCGGCAGGCCCTGGTCGTGGTACATGGCCAGCACCGCGTCGCAGGCATCCAGGTATTTGCGCTGGAACAGGGTGTCGGCGGGCAGGGGGCCCACCAGATGCATGCCTGCGTCCCGCAATCGGGCCAGCACGGGCTCGATGATGTCGGTCTCCTCCCGGCCCAGGTGGCCCCCTTCCCCCGCGTGGGGGTTCAGGCCCGCCACCAGGATGCGGGGCGCGGCGATGCCGAAATCCCGTGTCAATGCGGCATGGAGAATGCGCAGGGTTTCTTCCACGGCCGCGGGGGTGATGGCGTCCGCCACCTCCCGGATGGGCAGGTGGGTGGTCACCAGGGCCACCCGCATCCCGCCGCCTGCCAGCATCATCACCACCCTTGGAGTGTGGGTCTGTTCCGCCAGGAATTCCGTATGCCCGGTGAAGGGGATGCCCGCGTCGTTGATCACGCCCTTGTGCACGGGGCCGGTGACCAGACCGGCGAACTCGCCGGATTGGCAGCCTTCCACGGCCCGCCGCAGGGTGTCCAGCACGTAGGCGCCGTTGCGGGTATCCAGTTGGCCGGCTGTGACCGGGGCCGGCGCGGGCATGTGCAGCAGGCTCAGGGGTGCTGACTCACCGGCCCGATATTCGGGCACGTCAAAGGGCAGGCCCAGCAGCGCCGCGCGCTGGGAAAGCACGGTCCGGTCGGCGACCAGTACCAGGCGGCAGGCGGGGGGCTGCTGGGTCAGCAGCACGCACAAGTCCGGGCCGATGCCGGCCGGCTCGCCGGCGGTGAGGGCTAGTGGGGCGGTCATGCAAAGAAAAAGGGGCGGCTGGCGCCGCCCCTCAGGCCGGGGATGGCCGTCAATCCCGCTCGCCCATGAAGGCCATGAGCAGTTGCAGCAGGT
>CAZREY010000182.1:0-1884 GCA_964599015.1 uncultured Thiobacillus sp. | reverse complement strand
CGAAGATGTTGTAGATGTCCAGGTAGATGGCCAGGGTCGCCATGACGTAGTTGGTCTCGCCGCCGTTCACCACCCGGCTCACGTCGTACAGCAGGAAGCCGGAGAACAGCAGCACGGCCACCGCGGACAGGGTCAGCGCCAGGGCGGGGATCTGGAAGAACAGGTTGGCCAGGGAGGCCAGGATCAGCAGCACGATACCCACCAGCAGGAATTTGCCCAGGAAGCTGAAGTCCTTCTTGGTGGTGGTGGCGATGCCGGCCAGGGTCAGGAAGATGGCGCCCGTGCCGCCGGCGGCCAGGCCCACGATCTCGGCGCCGTTGCGCAGGTTCAGGGCCACCTGCAGGATGGGCCCCAGCATCAGGCCCATGAAGCCGGTGAGCACCAGCAGCAGCACCACGCCCATGCCGCTGTTGCGGGTGGCGGAGATGCCGAAGAACAGGCCGAACATCACGGCCAGCATGCCCAGGGTGCCCATGATGGGGTGTTCGGCCATGAAGGAGAAGTTCATGCTCATGCCGAAGAAGGCGCCGATGACCGTGGGGATCATGGTCAGGCCCAGCATCATGTAGGTATTGCGCAGGACCTTGCTGGTCTGCTCAACGGATACGGCAGTGGTGTCCATGCGGACAACGTTGTCGAATTGCATTTTGGATGACTCCATGGTTGGCAACGAGGGCTGAGACTAGCAACAGCCGGAAAGAGTTTCAATCTTCATGCAAGGCGCCCCTCCGGTCCGGGACGGAAACTTGTAGAATGCCCGCTTTTCAGGCAATTCAAACAATTACCTCATCATGGCATTGATCGTTCAGAAGTACGGCGGCACCTCGGTGGGCTCCATCGAGCGCATCCGCAACGTGGCGGAGCGGGTGGCCAAATTCAAGATGCTGGGGCATCAGGTCGTCGTCGTGGTTTCCGCCATGTCCGGCGAGACCAACCGGCTCATCGCCCTGGCCAAGGAAATCAACAAGGAGCCGGACCCCCGGGAGATGGACGTGCTGGTTTCCACCGGCGAGCAGGTCACCATCGCCCTGCTGTCCATGGCCTTGAAAGACCTGGGCCTCAAGGCCCGGAGCTATACCGGCTGGCAGGTGCCCATCCGCACCGACAACGCCTTCACCAAGGCCCGCATCGAGGACATCAACGACAAGGCCATGCGCGCCGACCTGGATTCCGGGCACGTGGTGGTGGTGGCCGGCTTCCAGGGCGTGGACCCCGACAACAACATCACCACCCTGGGCCGGGGCGGCTCCGACACCACGGGCGTGGCCCTGGCGGCGGCCCTCAAGGCGGACGAATGCCAGATCTACACCGACGTGGACGGCGTCTACACCACGGACCCCCGCATCGTGCCCGAGGCCCGCAAGCTGGACACCATCACCTTCGAGGAGATGCTGGAAATGGCCAGCCTGGGCTCCAAGGTGCTGCAGATCCGCTCGGTGGAGTTTGCCGGCAAATACAAGGTCAAACTGCGCGTGCTGTCCAGCTTCGAAGACGAAGGCGAGGGCACGCTGATTACATTCGAGGACGAATCCATGGAACAACCCATCATCTCCGGCATCGCCTTCAACCGCGACGAAGCCAAGTGCACCATCCTCGGCGTGCCCGACCGGCCCGGCATCGCCGCCAGCATCCTGGGCCCCATCGCCGACGCCAACATCGAAGTGGACATGATCGTGCAGAACGTGGGCGCCAATAACACCACCGACTTCACCTTCACCGTGCACCGCAACGACCTGAAGAAGGCCCTGGGCGTCTTGGACATGGTGAAGAGCGCCATCGGCGCCCGGGAAGTGACCGGTGACGACAGGATCGCCAAGGTTTCCATCGTGGGCGTCGGCATGCGCACCCACGCCGGCGTGGCCAGCAAGATGTTCCGCGCCCTGG
>CAZREY010000181.1:3367-5685 GCA_964599015.1 uncultured Thiobacillus sp. | reverse complement strand
CGCGAGTTCGAAGCCCTCGCGGCGCATGTTCTCCAGCAGGATGGACAGGTGCAGCTCGCCCCGGCCGAAGACGTCGAAGATGTCCGCGTCCTGGGTGTCGTGGACCCGCAGGGCCATGTTGGTGAGCAGCTCCTTGTGCAGGCGGTCGCGGATCTGGCGGCTGGTGACGAACTTGCCCTCGGTGCCGGCCAGGGGGCTGGTGTTCACCATGAACTGCATGGCCAGGGTGGGCTCGTCGATCTTCAGCAGGGGCAGGGCCTCGGGCTGCTCCGGGTCGGTGACCGTGGCGCCCAGCACCAGGTCCTCGATGCCGGTGATCTGCACGATGTCGCCGGCCAGGCCCTCGTCCAGCTCGATCTTGTTCAGGCCCTGGTAGCCGAACACCTGGCCCACCTTGGCCTTGACGGGGGTGCGCTCATGCTCGGCCATCTCCTCGTCGGTGCCGAAGAACACCATGACCTGCTGGCCGGTCTTCACCCGGCCCCGCTTGATTCGGCCCACGCCGATGCGGCCCACGTAGCTGGAGTAGTCCAGGGCGGATATCTGGAGTTGCAGGGGCTCGTCCACGTTGGTGTCCGGCGCGGGCACGTGGGAGAGGATGGTCTCGAACAGAGGCTTCATGTCCACCCGGGGGGCGTCCAGTTCCATCGCGGCCCAGCCGTTCAGGCCCGAGGCGTAGACGATGGGGAAGTCCATCTGCTCATCCGAGGCCCCCAGCTTGTCGAACAGGTCGAAGGTCAGGTTCACGGCGTTGTCCGCGTCGGCCCCGTCCCGGTCCACCTTGTTCACCACGACGATGGGACGCAGGCCCAGGGCCAGGGCCTTCTTGGTGACGAAGCGGGTCTGGGGCATGGGGCCTTCCACCGCGTCCACCAGCAGCAGCACGCCGTCCACCATCCCGAGAACGCGTTCCACCTCGCCGCCGAAGTCGGCGTGGCCGGGGGTGTCGACGATGTTGATGTGGGTGCCCTCGTATTCCACCGCCGTGTTCTTGGCCAGGATGGTGATGCCCCGCTCCTTTTCCAGGTCGTTGGAGTCCATCACCCGCTCGGCCACCTGCTGGTGGGCGGCGAAGGTGCCGGACTGGCGCAGGAGCTGGTCCACCAGGGTGGTCTTGCCGTGGTCGACGTGGGCGATGATGGCGATGTTGCGGAGGGCGCGGCGCATGGGGTTTACCAGATTCGGAAAAAGCCCACGATTCTACCAGCCGAGTGGCTCAAAAAGCCCCAACTCTTTGTGGCCAAACAAAATTTACCGCCGCGGCCGCGGCACTTCCGGCCCCTGCCGGACTACTGGAGCCACAGCAGGGGTTTGTACACCCAGCCCTCGTTGAACACCTCGTCCTCCACCCGCACCCAGTCCCCCTGGGTCTTGAGGACCTTGAAGGAGTAGTACTGCTCCACCGGGCTGAGGGGCGAGGCGGCATGGTTCGTGCCCGGGCCGGTGCGCACATTGACCTTGTCTACCTTCACCACGGCGCAGCGCATGCGGTCCGTCACCAGTTGCCGGTAAACCCAGTGCTCGTCGCCGTCCACGTCCCGCACCTGGTACCAGTCGCCCTGCTGGGCGATCTTTTGCAAGGGCATGTACTTGAACACCTCCCAGCTGATGTCGAAATTCGTGCCGGGGCCTTTGCGCAAATTGGCCTCGGGCACGTTGACGCACAGGGCGGACGCCTGGGAAGCGCTGAACAGGGCAACGCCCCACAGCGCCACGGCGGCGATGGCTTTCTTATGCATGCATGATCTCCTTGGATGGGCGGATGGGCCCGCCCGTCACCCATGCCCGGCCTGGGCGGAGCGGCGGACGGCTCACGGATAGGGGGATAATACTTTCTTGCAAAAGTTCCTGCCCCCCCGGCCTCGACGCACCCCCTGGCCCCGCCGGGGAAGACAAGACACCGGGACGCGGGACAATATGCCGATATGCCCATGACATTCCCCCATTCTTCGCAGCGTCCCCCTTGCCCCATCCGGAAGGCCCGCCATGGCCGCTGACCCGGAAGGCCGCATCGATGTGGTCCTGACCCGGCGCGGGGGCCATGTGGAAACGGTGGACATCCGCTCCTCCCGCCCCCAGCTGGCCCGCAGGCTCATGGCCGGGCGCACCCCGGACGAGGCCGCCCACCTGGCCGGCCTGATCTTCAGCCTGTGCGGCCGGGCCCAGGCCGCCGCCGCCCGGGCGGCCTGCGATGCCGCCCTGGGGCACGCGCCCGAGGCGTCGGACGAGATGCCTGTGCGGATGGAACTGACCCACGAACCGGCCCACGAACCGGCCCACGAACCGGCCCACGAACCGGCCCACGAACCGGCCCACGA
>CAZREY010000181.1:0-3267 GCA_964599015.1 uncultured Thiobacillus sp. | reverse complement strand
ACTGGCCCGGGAGCATGCCTGGCGCCTACTGCTGGACTGGCCCCGGGAGACAGGGCAGGCGCCGGACATGGCCAGCCTGCTGGCCCTGCGCCAGGCGCCGCCGGAGGACTTCGCCCCCACCCTGGCACGACTGTTGGGGGACCAACTCCTGGGGGAGGAGCCCGCTGCCTGGCTGGCCCGGGACCTGGCGGGCCTGGATGCTTGGCGCAAGCGAGGCGCCACCCTGCCCGCCCGACTGTTCGGCCGGCTGGACGACGGCCCCGACCCGGGCATCAGCGGCGCCGGACTCCTGCCCGAACTGGTGGACTGGAACCGGGAGATGGTCCTGGCCCTGGCCCACCGGGCCCTGGAGGACCCGGCCTTCTGCAACCTGCCCGACTGGCGCGGCGCACCGGCGGAAACCGGCGCCGTCGCCCGGGTCCGCCACCACCCCATGCTGGCCGGCTGGATCGCCCGCCGGGGCAGGGGCATGGGCGCCCGCCTGCTGGCCCGGCTGCTGGAACTGGCGGGCCTGCCGGACCATTTGCGCCAGGGCGGCAACCCGTTCATCCGGGCATGGTCCATAGTGGAAGGTGTCGGAATCGCCGGCGTGGAAACCTCCCGGGGCCTGCTGTTCCACGTGGCCAGCCTGCGGGACGGCAAGGTGGCGGACTACCGTATCCTGGCCCCCACGGAGTGGAACTTCCATCCGGCCGGCCCCCTGGCCCAGGCCCTGTCCGGGCTGGCGGCCGACGGGGCGCTGGAGACCCGGGCCCGGCTGGTGGCCCGTTCCCTGGACCCCTGCGTGGCCTTTGGCGTCGAATTGCGGTGAGCCGGGAATGGGAAGTGGGAGCAGGACGAATGAAAAGGCGCTGGGCGCCTGGATTTATCTTTTAAGGTGAATGGACAAAAAAGGTGCTTGCGATGGAAATGACCCCAACTTTCCACTACCCACTACCCACTACCCACCATGCATGAAATGTCCCTGGCGGAGGGTATCCTTCAGATCGTGGAAAACGCCGCCGCGAAGCAGGGCTTCCGGCAGGTGAAGGAAATCCGCCTGGAGATCGGTGCCCTGTCCGGCGTGGAGCCGGAGGCCCTCACCTTCAGCCTGGAGGTGGTGCTCCGGAACAGCGTCGCCGAAGGCGCCCGGGTGGAGATGGAAACCCTCCCCGGCCAGGGCTGGTGCATGGACTGCGGCGAGACGGTGCCCATCAACACCCTCTACGACGCCTGCCCCCGATGCGGCGGTTACCAGGTCCAGGCCACGGGGGGCACGGAAATGCGGGTCAAGGATTTGCTGGTTGAGTAGTTTTCGGAGAAACGGACATGTGCACGGTATGCGGCTGCGGCCAGGGTGAAACCACCATCGAAGGCCACGAACACCCCCACGACCATTCCCACGATCACGCCCACGAGCACACCCATGAACACGTGCACGCCGACGGCACCGTGCACAGCCACGCCCACCACGACCATGAACACGAACACGGGCCGGGGCCTCACTTCCACGAGCACAAGGGCGCCCTCCACTACGGCCTGGGCCCCGCCCACGCCCACGCCCCGGGCCTGACCCAGGAACGCATGGTCCGGATCGAGCAGGACATCCTGGGCAAGAACAACGCCTACGCCGCCGGCAACCGCAAGCACTTCGCCGAACACGGCATCTTCGCCGTCAACCTGGTGTCCAGCCCCGGCTCCGGCAAGACCACCCTGCTGGTGAAGAGCATCGAAATGCTCAGCGACAAGGCCAGGGTAGCCGTGGTGGAAGGCGACCAGCAGACCAGCAACGACGCCGACCGCATCCGCGCCACGGGGGCCCCGGCCATCCAGGTCAACACCGGCAAGGGCTGCCACCTGGACGCCCACATGGTGGGCCACGCCCTGGAGCGCCTGAACCTGCCCGACGACAGCCTGCTCATGATCGAGAACGTGGGCAACCTGGTGTGCCCCGCTGCCTTCGACCTGGGGGAGGCCCACAAGGTGGTGATCCTCTCGGTGACGGAAGGCGAGGACAAACCCCTCAAGTACCCGGACATGTTCCACGCCGCGGACTTGATGTTGCTGAACAAGGTAGACCTGCTGCCCTACCTCAGCTTCGATGTGGCCAAGTGCGTGGACTACGCCCGCCGGGTGAACCCGAAATTACAGGTCATGCAGGTCTCCGCCACCAGCGGCCAGGGTATGGAGGAATGGCTGGGCTGGCTGATGGCCGGGCTGGATGAGGCCAGGACGGCGCGCATGCAGAACGTGGAATTGCTGAAGAAGCGGATTGCTGAACTGGAAGCGCAGTTGGCAGCGAATGGGTAGCTAGGTCTATCTATGACGACGGCGGCGATCCTTGAAATTCTGGCGGAAGCGAAGAAACTCGCTCAGCGATATCGCACCCTCACAGGAAAGCCCCTCGGCATTACCGGCGAAGTGGCTGAATACGAAGCAGCCCGCATCTTGGGGCTTACCCTTACGCCTGCGAGACAGGCTGGTTACGACGCAATTGAAGTCCGCAATGGCCAAGAATTCCAGCTTCAAATCAAAGGCAGATGTGTGCTTGAAGGCAGCAAGCCAGGACAGCGGATGGGTTCCATAGACATCAAAAAGGAATTTGACGCCGTACTGCTTGTGCTGCTTGACGGTAACTTTGAGGCCACTGCTATTTATGAAGCCTCACGTGAGGCAGTCATTGATGCCATCACAAAGCCGGGCTCCAAGTCCCGGAACGAACGTGGTGCCCTAGGCGTTTCCAAGTTCAAGTCCATCGGTCATGTCCGATGGCAACGTGGGGCGCAGTGAGTAGCCAGGATGGAACAAAGCGCGATCCGGAAACCGATGGAATCCGAAACCCCGGATTCCGTTTCGCTGCGTCCAAGTTACGGGATGCAGCGCCGCCTGCGCGTCACCGGCATTGTCCAGGGCGTGGGTTTCCGTCCCTATGTCTGGCACCTGGCCATGGAACTGAACCTCTCCGGCTGGGTACGCAACGACGCCACCGGCGTGGAAATCCTGGTGGAGGGCGAGCACCTCCACATCGAGGCCTTCACCCGCCGCCTGCCCGAGGAAATCCCGCCCCTAGCTAGCGTGCGTGAGCTGAGCTGGGACGACGCCACCTACACCGGCGAGCATGACAGTTTCGCCATCACCGAAAGCGGTGCCGGCCGGGCTGCCACCCTAATCGGCCCGGACACGGCGGTGTGCCCCGACTGCCTGGCGGAGATATTCGACCCGGCCGACCGGCGCTGGCGCTACGCCTTCATCAACTGCACCCACTGCGGCCCCCGCTACACCCTCACC
>CAZREY010000180.1:0-5704 GCA_964599015.1 uncultured Thiobacillus sp. | reverse complement strand
GTCGTACTTCTCCGTGTCCACGTTCAGGGCCTTCAGGCAGCGCTTCACGGCGGAAAGCTGATCCGACGCATCCAGGATGGTGAACAGCTGGGGCAGGCCCGCCTCCCGGTGATGGGTGCGCAGCAGCCGGTTGCACAGGCCGTGGAAAGTGCCCACGAACATGCCCCGGGTGTTGATGGGCAGCATGGCGGAAAGCCGGGTCAGCATCTCCCTGGCCGCCTTGTTGGTGAAGGTCACCGCCAGCACCCCCATGGGCGACACCCGGCCCGTCTGTATCAGCCAGGCGATGCGGGTGGTGAGCACCCGGGTCTTACCCGACCCCGCCCCCGCCAGCACCAGGGCCGAGCCGGGGGCGGTGACGGCGGCGAGTTGGTCGGGGTTGAGGGAATCCAGCAGGGGGGTGGGGGCGTGGGTCATGGGAGGATTATCTTCGATCCCTGTCTCGGCTCATCGCCAGTCTTCCACCTGCAAGCCCGCCACGCGCTGGAACTCGCCCAGGTTCGAGGTCACTACCGCCAGCCCTCTTGCGAGACCCGTACCGGCGATGAGCACGTCATAGGCGCCGATGGGCTGGCCCAGACGTTTCAGGACCGCACGAATGGATGCAGAGGCCTGGGCATCGGCGGTATCGAACGGCAGGGTGGCGATGGCGGAGAAAAAGCCGTCCAGTACAGGGGCAAGCTTGCGGGCCCGGTCGGGATTCAGGACCAGGCCGTAGTCCACTTCCATGCGCGTCAGGGCGGAGACGGCGATCAGGTGGGGCGGGGTCGCCTTGATGCGGGCCAGCACGCCGGGCTGGCCCTTGACGAAGTCGGATACCGTGCAGGTGTCCAGCAGGTATTTCATGCCAGGGGATCGTCTGACGGTGCCTGCAACTGGTCACGGGAGGCCTCGAAGGGGGCCATGTCGGGTATGCCTTCGAATTCCAGCACCGCGTCAGGCCAATGGGCCGGGGCCTGGTGATGCAGCCAGGCGCTTACGGCCTTGCGGATCAGGGCGTTGCGCGTCTCGCCGCTCTGTTCGGCGGCCCGGTTCAACTCTTGACCCGTTTCGTCGTCGATATAGACATTGAAGTGCATATCACACCTCCATATAACATATGCGCATGCTACATAGGAGGACAGGCGGTAGCAATGTAAATTCCATCGTGATCAGCCCCACACCGCAAGACCATGAACGCCCTCGACAAACTCCTCCTCAAGGTCCGCGCCTGCACCGTCTGCGCCCCCCACCTGCCCCTCGGCCCCCGGCCCATCCTGCGAGCAGCGAAGACGGCACGGCTGCTCATCGTGGGCCAGGCGCCGGGGCGCCGGGTGCACGAGACGGGCATTCCCTGGAACGATCCCTCCGGCGACCGGCTGCGGAGCTGGCTGGGCATGGACCGGGACACCTTCTACGACGAGTCCCGCATCGCCATCATCCCCACGGGCCTGTGCTTTCCCGGCACGGGCAGGCAGGGCGACCTGCCGCCCCGGCCCGAGTGCGCGCCCCTGTGGCACCCGCCCCTGCGGGCGGCCCTGAAGGACATCCGCCTGACCCTGCTCATCGGCCAGTATGCCCAGGCCTATTACCTGGGGCCCCGCTGCCAGAAGACCCTCACCGAGACGGTGGCGGCTTGGCGGGAATACCTGCCCGAATACCTTCCCTTGCCCCACCCCAGCCCCCGCAACCAGATGTGGCTGCGGCGAAACCCCTGGTTTGAAAGGGATTTGCTGCCGGTATTGAGGCAGAAGGTCAGGGAAGCTCTGGCTTAAAATACGCGGCCTTTCCCCTGGCGGCGACCCTCTCCCCTGCCCTCCCCCGCTTGCGGGGGAGGGGGCTGAAAGCGAGGGCCATGCACGGGGGTCATCGTTTCCGGAGTATTCAGATGAACCGTCAGATCACCATTCTTTATTTCGCCCACCTGGTGGAGCTGCTGGGCCGGGACAACGAGGTTCTGTTCCTGCCCATGTCCGTCAACGACCTGCATGGCCTCATGGCCCACCTGGCCAAGCGGGGGGAGCACTGGATCACGGTGTTCGAGCAGCACCCCCAGCGGCTGAAGATCACGGTGAACAAGCAGTTCGTGGAGGACGGCGCCAACGTGCCCCTGAAGGGGGGCGATGAGGTGGCCTTCGTCGCCTTCAGCATGAACTGATGACACGGCGTCATTCCAGCAATAGCCGCAATCCACCACCTCCTGGACCCCGGCCTTCGCCGGGGTGACGGTTACTCCCCATGCCCCGTGTTGTTTCCCACCTGTTGATCCCGGCGCTGCTGGGCGCCCTGGCCGTGGCCGGCTTCGCGCCCATCGGTTGGTGGCCCCTGCCCATCCTGTCCCTCGCCGTGCTGTTCTGGTGGGTGCGGGGGGCATCGCCCAGGACAGCTTTCGTGGCGGGCTGGGGCTACGGCCTGGGCCTGTTCCTGGTGGGGGTGTCCTGGGTGTTCGTCAGCCTGTCCACCTACGGCGGCTTGCCGGCCCCCATCGCCGTGGTGGCCACCCTGCTGTTCTGCGCCTTCATTGCGCTGTACCCGGCGATCGCCCTGGGGCTGGCGGCACAGCTGGCGCCGGGGGGCTGGGTGCGTCCCGCCCTGGCCCTGCCCGCCGCCTGGGTGCTGATGGAATGGGTGCGGGGCTGGTTCCTGACGGGTTTTCCCTGGCTGGCCATGGGCTACTCCCAGGCGCCGGACAGCCCCCTGGCCGGCTTCGCGCCGGTGCTGGGGGTGTATGGCGTGAGCCTGGCGGTGGCCCTGGTGGCGGGGCTGTTCGCCAGCCGGCGGCCCAATCCCATCACCCTGGGCGTGCTGCTGCTGGTGGGGGGCTACGGCCTGCAACAGGTGGCCTGGACCCGGCCCGCGGGCCCGCCCGTGTCCGTGGCCCTGCTCCAGGGCAACGTGCCCCAGGAGATGAAGTTCCGCCCGGAGAAGATCGCCGCCACCCTCCAGGACTACGCCCGCCAGGTCTTCGCCACGGAGGCCCGGCTGGTGGTCCTGCCGGAAACGGCGGTGCCCGTGTTTCGGACCAGTGTGCCCGAGGGCTACCTGGGACTGCTGGCGGAGCACGTGAAGCAGCGCGACGGCGACCTGCTGGTGGGCCTGCCGGAGAACACGCCCTCCGGCGAGTACTACAACGCCGTGGCCAGCTTTGGCGCCTCGGGGGAGGGCAATTACCGCAAGCACCATCTGGTGCCCTTCGGCGAGTTCGTGCCCTGGGGCTTCCGCTGGCTGGTGGACATGATGTCCATCCCCCTGGGGGACTTTTCCGTGGGGTCGCCGGACCAGGGGCCCATCGCCGCCGCGGGCGAGCGGCTGGCGGTGAACGTGTGCTACGAGGATGCCTTCGGCGAGGAGCGCATCCATGCCGCCCGGGAAGCGACCCTGTTGGTCAACGTGAGCAACGACGCCTGGTTCGGCAACAGCCTGTCGCCCCGCCAGCACCTGCAGATCGGCGCCATGCGTTCCCTGGAGGCGGGCCGCTGGCAGCTGCGGGCCAACAACACGGGCATTACCGCCATCCTGGACGAGAAAGGCCGGACGCGGGCGGAACTGGCGCCCTTCAACCAGGGCACCCTGACGGGGGAGGCCCAGGGCCGCACGGGCCTGACCCCCTACCTGCGCTGGGGCAATGGCCCCGTCCTGATTATCATGGCCGCATTGTTGGCGGCCGCCTCCCTGATCTCCCGGAAACGAGCATCTCCATGAGTGAACCTGTCCTGAACACCCCCATCCGCCTCACCCACCTGTCCCACGGCGGCGGCTGCGGCTGCAAGATCGCCCCCGCGGTGCTGGAGCAGATCCTGGCCGCCACCCCCTTCGCCAAGGGACTGGCCAGCAGCCACCCGGACCTGCTGGTGGGCATCGAATCCAGCGACGACGCGGCGGTGTGGAAGCTCAACGAGGAGCAGGCCGTCGTCGCCACCACGGACTTCTTCATGCCCATCGTGGACGACGCCTTCGAGTTCGGGCGCATCGCCGCCACCAATGCCATCTCCGACGTGTACGCCATGGGCGGCAAGCCCCTTTTCGGCCTGGCCCTGGTGGGCATGCCCATCGACAAGCTGCCCCACGAGACCATCCGCCAGATCCTGGCGGGGGGCGAGGCGGCGGCCAGGGCGGCGGGCATGCCCATCGCGGGGGGGCATTCCATCGATTCCCAGGAACCCATCTACGGCCTGGTGGCCATCGGCGTGGTGGACCCCCGCAAGATCAAGAAGAACAACGCCGGCCGGTCGGGCGACGTGCTCATCCTGGGCAAGGGCCTGGGGGTGGGCATCTACTCCGCCGCGCTGAAGAAGGACCAGCTGCCCCCCGAGGGCTATCAGGCCATGATCGCTTCCACCACCCAGCTCAACACCCCGGGGGTGGAATTGGGGCAGATGGACGGCGTGCACGCCATGACGGACGTAACGGGCTTCGGCCTCCTGGGCCACGGCCTGGAGCTGGCCCGGGGCTCCGGCCTGACCGCCCGCATCGACTTCTCGAAACTGCCGGTGCTGCCCGGCGTGTCGGACCTGGCCCGGGCCGGCTTCGTCACCGGCGCCAGCGGGCGCAACTGGCAGAGCTACGGCCCGGGCGTGGAGCTGTTCGAAGGCTGCGAGGACTGGCAGCGTGCCATCCTCACCGACCCCCAGACCAGCGGCGGCCTGCTGGTGGCGTGTTCCCCAGACAGCGCGGATGCCGTGCTGGATGTATTCCACCGCCAGGGCTTCGAGCGGGCGGGTGTGATCGGCCGGCTGGAGGCGGGAGCGGCGAAGGCGGTGGTGGGGGCGTAAGCCCCTCACCCCGGGGAGAGGGGGGCTAATCAGCGCCGCCAGAAGGCCGGCGTCAGCACCACGAGTAGCGTAAAGAGCTCGAGCCGCCCCAGCAGCATGGCGAAGGTGCAGATCCAGGTCTGGAAGTCGTTCAGCACCGCGTAGGTGGAGGCCGGCCCCACATTGCCCAGGCCGGGGCCGGTGTTGTTGATGCTGGCGACGATGGCGGAGAAGGCCGTGAGCACGTCCAGACCCGTGAAGGCGAAGGCCAGCACCGCGTACATGATCTTGTTGGGCACCACGGATTCCCCCAGCTTCACGGGGATCTGGGCGTTGGGGTGGATGAGCTTCTTCAGTTCCCGGTACACCTGCTTGTACAGCAGCATGGCGCGCATCATCTTGATGCCGCCGCCGGTGGAGCCGGCGGAGGTGGAGAAGCTGCACAGGAACATCATCCACAGGCCGGCGAAAAAGGGCCACTGGCCGTAGTCCGTGGTGGCGAAGCCCAGGGTGGTGGCCACGGAGATGGTATTGAAAGTGGCGTAGCGCAGGGCCGTGGGGAAGTCCAGGAAGATGTCCCGGGACCACAGCAGCATCGCCAGGATCAGGCCGCTGCCCAGCACCACGCCCAGGAACAGGCGGATTTCCGGGTCGAGGCGGTAGACGGACAGACTGCGGCCCCGCAGGGCGAGGAAATGGGTGGCGAAGTTGATGCCGGCCAGCAGGGCGAAGCCGCCCACCGCCACTTCCAGGGCCACGGAGTCGTAGAAGCCCAGGCTGGCGTCGTGGGAGGAGAAGCCCCCCAGGCCCATGACCGAGAAGGCGTGCACCACGGCGTCGAAGAAGCTCATGCCCAGGCCCCACAGCACGCCGATGCAGGCCAGGGTGAGGATGACGTAGACCACCCACAGGCCCTTGGCGGTTTCCGCCATGCGGGGGGTGAGTTTCTGGTCCTTCATGGGGGTGGGCATCTC
>CAZREY010000179.1:0-5731 GCA_964599015.1 uncultured Thiobacillus sp. | reverse complement strand
CTCTCCCGCGTGCGGGAGAGGGGTGGAAAGGATGCGCTCCAGCACCTTGCGGTTGGCGCCGCCGCGGATGGAGTTGGTAGCCACCAGCCCGGCCCGTTGGGCCTTGCCCGCCGCGATGTGGGCCCGGGCCTTCTCGTACCAATAAGTCACCAGATCGGCGCCGCCGGGTACCCGGCCTGCATAGAGCCGGCGCAGGGTGTCCGTGTAGGCATCACCCAGCTCGCCGCGCATCTTCTTGTCCCCCAGGAAGGGCGGGTTGCCGACGATGGCGTCCACAGTTGGCCACTCAGGTTCGCTGGGTAATGGCTGACCCTCTCCCCCGGCCCCTCCCCCGCTTGCGGGGGAGGGGAGAGAGAGCACCGCATCCCGGCATTCGATGTGGTCCAGGGGGGCCAGGATGGGGTCCCGGCGGATGGCGTAGCCGTGGTCCAGCATCCACTGGATTTCGCCGATCCATACCGTCACCCGGGCCAGCTCGGCGGCGTAGGGGTTGAGCTCGATGCCCAGCACGTTGGCGGGGCTGGCCTGGATGCCCACCTGGCGGTGCAGGCCCAGGGCCTCGGCCTCCAGGTTGGCCCGGTGCTCCAGGTCCTTGAGGGTCTTCAAGGCCAGGTAGAGGAAGTTGCCGGAGCCGCAGGCCGGGTCCAGCACCCGGTAGTGCTTCAACCGCTCCAGATAGCCGATGAAGGCGGCGTTCCTGGCCTTGTCGGTCTTCGCCCTGGCGATGGCGGCCTTGGCGGCCTCCCACTCGGCCAGCAGCGGCGCCTCGATGACCGGCCGGATGAGCTTCATGATGGTGGCCGGGTCGGTGTAGTGGGCGCCCAGCTGGCTGCGCATGTCCGGGTTGAGGCCCCGCTCGAACAGGGTGCCCAGGATGGCGGGTTCGATGGCGCGCCAGTTCATGCGCGCGGCGGCCAGCAGTTCCACCACGTCCGGGGTGGTGAGGGGGGGCACGGCAATGGCGGCGAACAGGCCGCCGTTGAACCAGGGGATGTCGTGCAGGGCGAAGTCGCCGCCGGCCTGCATGGTGCGGAACAGCTCCGCCAGGCGGGCCTGGGCCTTGGCGCCGTCCGGATTGGATTTGTCCAGCACGGTCTCGAACAGCTTTTCCGGCAGCAGGCGGGCGTCTTCGGCGAACATGCAGAACACGCACTGGATGAGGAAGTGGGCCGTGGCCTGGGGATCGTTGCCCCGCTCCGTGAGGCGCTGGGCGATGGCGCCCATGCGGGCGGCGGCCTCCTCGGTGACGGCGAAGGTGGTGCGGTCCGGGCGGAAGCTGTTGGGGGCCGTGAACAGGCGGCGCAGCTTGTCCAGGTTGGCCGGCAGGCCCATGTCCGCCAGCAGGATGGTGTGGACCTCGGAAGGGGTGCCGGTGAAGTGGGTGTGGATCTGGATGATCTCCCGGTCGCACACCACCAGCAGGGGCGGGTTGTCCAGGGCCAGGGCGTAGGTCATGAGCTGCTTGAGGGCCGCCCCCAGGTCCTTGCCCGGGGCCTTGTTCTCCCAGGCGAAGCAGCCCCGCTTCCACACGTCGGCCCAGCCGTGGGAAAAGCCTCCCTCTCCCCCGGTCCCTCTCCCGCCTGAGGGGGAGGGGTAATGGAACCTGGCGCCCCGCTCGAAGCAGTAGTTGTCCGGGTCGTTGGGCTTGTCCACCCCCAGCAGGTCGCACAGGTCGTTGAAGAAACTCTGGGCGCCGGCCCGCTCGGACAGCGGGTTGTGCCGCCATTTGGCGATGAAGTCCTGGGGGGTCATCGAGGTCAACTGCGCTTGCTCCCTGGTGTGGAATAACAGGGGAGGGGGCGCTCTTGGCGGCGCTTCACCCTGCCCGGTCGCCGGTTGCGCTCAGTCGGCGTTGCCCCAGAGGCCGTCCGGCTGGCGGCAGGCGGTGCCGCGCACGTGCCGGTTGCCGCCGGCGGCAGGGACATCCATCTCGTAGTCCCGGCAGTAGCGGCCGTCCGGGCGGCGCTCGATGGCCCCGGGGATGACGGCGTAGTCCCGGCCGCCACGGGGGTCCCGCCAGGTGACCTTCTGGCCCGTCTCGGCGAACTCCAGGGCGTGGGCGACGCAGGCCTGGTCCTGGGCGTCCATGTCGCGGCCGATGGCGCCGCCCAGCAGCACGCCGGCGATGGCGCCGCCGATGGTGGCGACGGTGCGGCCGTCGCCCTTGCCGATCTGGCTGCCCAGCAGGCCCCCGGCCACGCCGCCGATGACCCCGCCGATGACGTCCCGGTTGCAGCGGATGATGCCGCCGGAGGGGGCCTTCGCCACGGGGGGCGGCTCCCAGCCCGGGCGATACACGGGCCCGGTGCGCTCCTTCACGATCCAGGGCGGCTGGGCGATCACCACCTTGGCGTGCTTACCGGGCCGGCGGCCGTCACCCTTGCAGTCGATCTTTTCCTTGTAGGTGCCGTCGCGCTTCCATTCCCGCTCGATCTTGCAGGGGCCGTCGCGGAACTTCTCCTCGTAGTCGCCCCGGTGGTGGCGGTAGGGGCCTTCGCGCACCCCCTTGCATTCCCGCTCTTCCTTGTAGCTGCCGTCGGCCTTGAGTTCACGCTCCACCCTGCAGGGCCCGTCGCGGAATTTTTCCTTGTACTCGACGCCGTGGGGGCCCTGCCGGTGCCGGTCGTCCCGGCCCCGGTTATCCCGATCGGCCAGGGCGGGGAAGGACATGGCGGCGGCCGCCAGGCAGGCGGCCAGCAGGACCCGGGGGGAGCATGCAAACTGGTTCATGGGTGTCTCCTTGTCGTTTGTCCGGACGCCGGCGGGCCCGGGGGCCGGTGGGGTATGGCCGCAAGCTATCACAGCCCGCCGCCGGGCAGAACCGCCAGCGGACCTCAGCCCAGCAAATGCAGCGTCTGCCCGGCCATCAGCACCATCTCTTCCTCGCCCACCACGTAGGGCGGCATGAAGTACACCGTGTTGCCGATGGGGCGGAGGAGCAGGCCCCTGGCCAGGGCGCGGAGGTGGAAATCCAGGCCGAAGCCGGGGGCGGCGTTCTTCACGTCGAAGGCCCAGATCATGCCCCGGTGGCGGAAATGGACCACCCGGGGATGGGCGGCCACCGGGGCCAGCAGTTCGGTGAAGCGGGCGGCGCGGGCCAGGTTGGCGGCGATGACGTCGTCCTGCTCGAAGATGTCCAGCACCGCCAGGGCGGCGCGGCAGGCCAGGGGGTTGCCGGTGTAGGAATGGGAGTGGAGGAAACCCCGGGCGGTGGCGTCGTCGTAGAAGGCCTCGTACACCCGGTCGGTGGTGAGCACGCAGGACAGGGGCAGGTAGCCGCCGGTGATGCCCTTGGAGAGGCAGAGGAAGTCGGGGCGGATGCCGGCCTGCTCGCAGGCGAACATCGTGCCGGTGCGGCCGAAGCCCACGGCGATCTCGTCGGCGATGAGGTGGACCCGGTGGCGGTCGCACATCTCCCGCACGCAGGACAGGTAGATGGGGTGGTACATGGCCATGCCGGCGGCGCCCTGGACCAGGGGCTCCAGGATGACGGCGGCGGTGGTGTCGGCGCATTCGGCCAGGAAGTCCTCCAGGCTGGCGGCGGCGCGCAGGGCGTAGGCCTCGGCGGATTCGCCTTCCTCGGCCCGACGCCAGTCGGGGCTCATGACCTGGTGGCTGGGGCGCAGCAGGGGGGCGTAGGTGTCCTTGAACAGGGCCACGTCGGTCACCGACAAGGCCCCCAGGGTCTCGCCGTGGTAGCCGTCCTGGAGGCTGACGAAGCCGGTCTTGGCGGTCTGGCCCACGTTGCGCCAGTAGTGGAAGCTCATCTTCAGGGCGATCTCCGTGGCGCTGGCGCCGTCGGAGCCGTAGAAGGCGTGGCCCAGGCCGGTGAGCCCGGCCAGCCGCTCGGACAGCTCCACCACGGGGGCGTGGGTGCAGCCCGCCAGGATGACGTGCTCGATGCGGCCCAGCTGGTCCATGAGGGCGGCGTTGATGCGGGGGTTGGCGTGGCCGAAGAGGTTGACCCACCAGGAGGAGATGGCGTCCAGGTAGCGGTTGCCGTCGTGGTCCACGAGCCAGGGGCCCTCGCCCCGGGCGATGGGCAGGGGCGGCGCCTGCTCCATCTGCTTCATCTGGGTGCAGGGGTGCCAGAGGGCGGCGCGGCTGCGGCGCAGGAGGTCCGCTTGCGGACCGATGGGAGGGGGCAAGGTCATGCTGGGTCGATTCGGCCCGCCAGCGGGCCTCCTACGCGAAGAATCCCTTGGACAGGAGCTCCATGGTGAGCAGGCGGTAGTCGTGGGCGCCGGCGGATTCCGCCGCGTAGGCGAAGATGTCCATGCCGTGGGCCGGGCTCTCGGACAGGGCGGGGTCGTCGGCGATGCGGGTCTCGCACAGCTTCTCGCCGTAGCGGCTCCTCAGGCTGGCCAGGGCGTCGCGGCACTGGGGCCTGTTCTCGTCGAAGCGGGTGAGCACCACGCGGCGCTCGATGCGGCGCTTGAGGGGGCCTTCCAGCACGTTGAGGGCCAGGTCCAGGCGGTTGAGGCCCTGGATGGAGAGGTAGTCGGCGGTGACGGGGATGAGCACCCGGTCGGCGGCGAACAGGGCGTTGAGGGACAGCACGCCCAGGGTGGGGGCGCAGTCGATGAGGATGGGGGAGTCGTCCCGGGCCGCGGTCTCCGCCAGGCCCTTCTTCAGGGTGCCGGCCACGCCGGGGGTGGAGCCCAGCAGGGCGTCCACCTTGGACAGGTCGGGATGGCCGGGCAGCAGGCGCAGGCCGCCGGGCAGGCGGCGCACCAGGCGCTCGATGGGCACCTGCTCGCGGAAGAAGGCGGCGGCCGTGGCGTTGGCGGGCAGGTGGCGCACGCCCAGGGCCAGGCTCACGTGGGCCTGGGGGTCCAGGTCCACCACCAGGGGCTTGCGCTCCAGCATGGCGAGGGAGGCGGCGACGTTGAGGCAGGTGGTGGTCTTGCCCACTCCGCCCTTCTGGTTGAACACGGCAATGACGGCCATCGGTGCGCCTTTCTATTCCACGGTGACGGATTTGGCGAGGTTGCGGGGCTGGTCCACGTCGGTGCCTTTCAGCACGGCCACGTGGTAGGCCAGGAGCTGGAGGGGCACGCTGTAGACGATGGGGGCGGTGCTGGGGAAGATGTCCGCCAGGGTGAGGTTCTGGTAGCGGTCCAGCCCGATCTTCACGTTGTGGTCGGAGAACAGGAACAGCTCGCCGCCCCGGGCCCGCACTTCCTGGAGGTTGGACAGCACCTTGTCCAGCAGGGGGTCGTTGGGCAGGGCGCAGATCACGGGCATGGTGGCGTCCACCAGGGCCAGGGGGCCGTGCTTCAGTTCGCCGGCGGGATAGGCCTCGGCGTGGATGTAGGAGATCTCCTTCAGCTTCAGGGCGCCTTCCAGGGCGATGGGGTAGAAGGGCCCCCGGCCCAGGAACAGGGCGTGGGTCTTGTCGGCGAAGGATTCGGCCATGCCCTTGATGGCGTCCGACAGCTCCAGCACCACTTCCACCTGGCGGGGCAGGGCGTGCAGTTCGTTGACCAGCTGGGCCTCCCGCTCGCTGCTCATGCCCCGGCGGCGGGCCAGGGCCAGGGTCAGCAGGCGCAGGGCGGTGAGCTGGGTGGTGAAGGCCTTGGTGGAGGCCACGCCGATCTCCGGCCCGGCCCGGGTCATGAGGGCCACGTCGGATTCCCGGGTGAGGGAGGACTCGGGCACGTTGCAGATGGTCAGGGAGCCCACGTAGCCCGCCTGCCTGGCGCTCCGCAGGGCGGCCAGGGTGTCGGCG
>CAZREY010000178.1:0-5775 GCA_964599015.1 uncultured Thiobacillus sp. | reverse complement strand
CATGACCCGCATTTTCACCGACGACGGCGTGTCCGTTCCGGTGACCGTGCTGGACGTGTCGAACAACCGCGTCAGCCAGGTGAAGACGGCCGCTACGGATGGCTATGCCGCCCTCCAGGTCGCCTATGGTGCGCGCAAGCCCAGCCGTTTGACCAAGGCGGTCGCCGGTCATCTGGCCAAGGGGGGTGTGGACGCCGCTGCTGGCATGACGGAATTCCGTGTCAGCGAGGATGTGGCTGCCCAATACCAGCCTGGTGCCGCCATCAGCGTGGAAATCTTCCAGCCGGGCCAGTCCGTGGATGTTTCCGGTGTGACCCAGGGTAAGGGCTTCGCCGGCACCATCAAGCGGCACAACTTCAGTTCCCAGCGCGCCTCCCACGGCAACTCCCGCTCCCACAACGTGCCCGGCTCCATCGGTCAGGCCCAGGACCCGGGCCGGATTTTTCCCGGCAAGCGCATGTCCGGCCACATGGGTGCCGTGAACCGCACCGTGCAGAACCTGGAAGTGGTGCGCGTGGATACCGAGCGTGGTCTGCTGTTGGTGAAGGGCGCGGTGCCCGGTTCCAAGGGTGGCGATGTGATCGTGCGTCCCGCCGTGAAAGGAGCTGTGTGATGGATCTGAAGCTCATCAATGACAAGGGGCAGGATGCCGGCGCCGTTGCCGCCGCCGATACCCTGTTCGCCCGCGAATACAACGAAGCCCTGGTGCACCAGGTGGTGACCGCTTATCTGGCCAATGCCCGTACCGGTGACCGTGCCCAGTTGACCCGGGCCGAGGTAAGGCACAGCACCAAGAAGCCTTTCAAGCAGAAAGGCACCGGCCGCGCCCGTGCCGGTATGACCTCCTCTCCCATCTGGCGTGGTGGTGGCCGCACCTTCCCCAACAAGCCGGACGAGAATTTCTCCCAGAAGGTGAACCGAAAGATGTTCCGTGCCGGCATCGCCAGCATCCTGTCCCGTCTCGCGGCGGATGGTCGCCTGAACGTGGTCGAGGACCTGGGCGTGGATGCCCCCAAGACCAAGGTCCTGGCCGGCAAGCTGAAGGACATGGGCATCACCGACCGGGTGCTGATCATCTCCCCGGTGGTGGATGACAACCTGTGGCTGTCCGCCCGCAACCTGCACAACGTGCTGGTGCTGGAGCCGCAGCAGGCCGATCCGGTCAGCCTGATCCGTTATGACCGCGTGCTCATGACGCGCGAAGCGGTCAAGTCTTTCGAGGAGATGTACGCATGAACGCCGTGCCGATGAAAGAGGAGCGTCTGCTCCAGGTCATCCTCGCCCCGGTCATCTCCGAGAAGGCCACCATGCTGGCCGACAAGCGCGAGCAGGTGATCTTCCGCGTGGCTTCCGACGCCACCAAGCCCGAGATCAAGGCCGCCGTTGAGCTGCTGTTCAAGGTGCAGGTGAAGGATGTGAAAGTGGCCAACGTCAAGGGCAAGATCAAGCGCTTCGGCCGCTTCTTCGGCCGTCGCTCCGACTGGAAGAAGGCCTACGTGTGCCTGAAGCCCGGTCAGGAACTCAACTTCGCCGCAGGAGAATAAGCCATGCTGGTCAAAGTCAAACCGACCTCCGCCGGCCGCCGCGCCGTCGTCAAGGTGGTCACGCCCGGTCTGCACAAGGGCAAGCCGCTGGCTTCCCTGGTGGAAAAGCAGAACAGCAAGGCGGGCCGCAACAACAACGGACATATCACCACCCGCCACAAGGGTGGCGGCCACAAGCAGCACTATCGTGTCGTGGACTTCAAGCGCAACAAGGACGGCATCGCCGCCAAGATCGAGCGCATCGAATACGACCCGAACCGCAGCGCCCATATCGCCCTGCTGTGCTACACGGATGGCGAGCGTCGCTACATCATCGCTCCCCGTGGCGCCGAGGTGGGGCAGCAGATCATGAGTGGCGCCGAGGCCCCCATCAAGCCGGGCAACTGCCTGCCCCTGCGCAACATTCCCGTGGGTTCCACCATCCATTGCGTGGAAATGATGCCCGGCAAGGGCGCCCAGATCGCCCGCTCCGCAGGTGCCTCCGTGCAGCTGCTGGCCCGGGAAGGCAGCTACGCCCAGCTGCGTCTTCGTTCCGGCGAGATCCGCAAGGTGCACATCGACTGCCGCGCCACCCTGGGCGAAGTCGGCAACGAGGAGCACAGCCTGCGTTCCATCGGCAAGGCCGGCGCCATGCGCTGGCGTGGTGTGCGGCCGACCGTGCGGGGCACTGCCATGAACCCCATCGACCACCCGCATGGTGGCGGCGAGGGCCGTACCGGCGAAGGTCGCGTGCCTGTCACGCCGTGGGGTGTGCCCACGAAGGGCTACCGCACCCGTAACAACAAGCGCACCGACAGCATGATCGTGCGCCGCCGTCACAAAGCGTAAGAGGTATAGAAATGGCTCGTTCCGTTAAAAAAGGCCCCTTCGTAGACGGGCATCTGATGAGCAAAGTCCTGGCGGCCGCAGCCACCAACGACAAGAAGCCGATCAAGACCTGGTCGCGCCGCTCCACGATCCTGCCGGATTTCATCGGGCTGACCCTGGCCGTGCACAACGGCAAGCAGCACATTCCGGTGTTTGTTTCCGAAAACATGGTTGGCCACAAGCTCGGCGAATTCGCTCTGACCCGCACGTTCAAGGGTCATGCCGCCGACAAGAAGGCCAAGAAGAAATAAGGAGAGCAGCGATGCAAGTATCTGCAATTTTGCGTGGCACGCGGCTTTCCGCCCAGAAGGCCCGACTCGTGGCCGATCTGGTGCGCGGCAAGTCCGTGGACCAGGCGCTGAATATTCTGACCTTCTCGCCCCAGAAGGCCGCCTTCACCATCAAGAAGGTGCTGGAGTCCGCCATCGCCAACGCCGAGCACAACGAAGGCGCCGATATCGACGAACTCAAGGTCAAGACCATCTACGTCGACCAGGGGCCGGTGCTGAAGCGCTTCACCGCTCGTGCCAAGGGCCGCGGCAACCGCATCATCAAACCCACCTGTCACATCACCGTGACGGTCGGCGACTGAAGGAAGGCAAATGGGACAGAAGATTCATCCGACCGGCTTCCGGCTCTCGGTAAACAAGGGCTGGAATTCGAAATGGTTCGCCAATAGCAAGACCTATGCGACCACGCTGAACGAAGACATCAAGGTGCGCGACTTCCTCAAGAAGAAGCTGGCCCATGCTTCCATCAGCAAGATCATCATTGAGCGGCCCGCCAAGAACGCGCGCATCACACTGTTCTCCTCCCGCCCGGGTGTGGTCATAGGCAAGAAGGGCGAGGACATCGAGAAGCTGCGCTCCCAGCTGAACACCATGATGTCCGTGCCCGTCACGCTGAACATCGAGGAAGTGCGCAAGCCCGAGATCGAGGCCAGCCTGATCGCCCAGTCCATCGCCACCCAGCTGGAAAAGCGGATCATGTTCCGCCGCGCCATGAAACGCGCCATGCAGAACGCCATGCGTTTCGGTGCCCAGGGCATCAAGATCATGTCTTCCGGACGCCTGAACGGCGCCGAGATCGCCCGTACCGAGTGGTACCGTGAAGGCCGCGTGCCCCTCCATACCCTGCGGGCCGATATCGATTACGGTGTTGCCGAGGCGCGCACTACCTATGGTGTCATCGGCATCAAGGTCTGGGTCTACAAGGGCGAGAACATCGGCGGTGCCGACAAGCCCGTCGCCGCGCCCGAGCCCGAGCGTAAGCCTCGCCGCTCCCCGCGCGCCGCTAAGGAGTAAACATCATGCTGCAACCTGCACGCAGAAAATACCGCAAGGAACAGAAAGGCCGTAATACCGGCCTGGCAACCCGTGGCGCCAAGGTGAGCTTCGGGGAATTCGGTCTCAAGGCCATTGGCCGCGGCCGCCTGACCGCGCGCCAGATCGAAGCCGCACGCCGTGCCATGACCCGCCACATCAAGAGGGGTGGACGCATCTGGATTCGCATCTTTCCTGACAAGCCCATTTCCCAGAAACCCGCCGAGGTGCGTATGGGTAACGGCAAGGGCAATCCGGAGTACTACGTCGCCGAGATCCAGCCCGGCAAGGTGCTGTATGAAATGGAAGGTGTGGATGAAAGCATCGCACGCGAGGCTTTCCGCCTGGCCGCCGCCAAGCTGCCCATCCCGACCGCGTTTGTGACCCGTCACTTTGGGGTGTGAGATGAAAGCTAGCGAACTCCGTACCAAGGGCGTGGCTGAGCTCAAGGATGAACTGAAGGCGCTTTTGCGCGCCCAGTTCAGCCTGCGTATGCAGCTGTCCACCCAGCAGACCAACAAGACCCACGAGTTGCGCAAGGTGCGTCGCGACATCGCTCGCGTGCAAACCGTGATGCAGCAGGTCAAGGCCAACCAGGCCGGCAACTGACGAGTACGATGATGACTGAACAGCAAAGCACCAAGGTCGTTCGTGCCCTCACCGGCACCGTTGTGAGCGACAAGATGAACAAGACGGTTACCGTGCTGGTTGAACGGAAGGTCAAGCACCCGATCTATGGCAAGGTGATCCGCCTTTCCAAGAAGTACCATGCCCACGACGAGAACAACGAGTTCCACTCCGGCGACGTTGTGGTGATCGAGGAGTGCCGCCCCATTTCCAAGAGCAAGGCGTGGAAAGTATCCAAGCTGGTGGAAAAGGCTCGCTTGGTCTGATAAAGGTCTTGTGTAGTGAAAGATCGAGGTGTATAGTCGCGGTCTTTTCGACATGCGTGACTTCGTTCGCGCATGATCCTAACCGCGTTGCCGTGCGGTAATCCAAGCGGTGGCGTTAAACCCGAACGGGATCCAAAACTGTTCACGCTGAGTGGGCAAGTTGGAGAGAGAACATGATCCAGATGCAATCCATGTTGGATGTGGCCGACAACACCGGTGCGCGCAGTGTTATGTGCATCAAGGTGCTGGGTGGCTCCAAGCGTCGCTATGCCGGCGTTGGCGATATTATCAAGGTCAGCATCAAGGACGCCGCCCCCCGTGGCCGTGTCAAGAAAGGCGATGTCTACAACGCCGTGGTGGTGCGTACCGCCAAGGGTGTGCGCCGTGCTGACGGTTCCCTGATCAAATTCGACAAGAATGCGGCCGTGCTGCTCAACAACAAGCTTGAGCCCATTGGCACCCGTATTTTTGGCCCTGTAACACGCGAACTGCGCACGGAGAAGTTCATGAAGATCGTGTCGCTGGCGCCGGAAGTCCTGTAAGGAGCTCAACATGCGAAAAATCCGCAAGGGCGACGAAGTGATCGTGCTGACTGGCAAGGACAAGGGCAAGCGCGGCACCGTGCTGCGTGTTCTGGAAGAGAGTCTGGTGGTCGAGGGTGTGAACCGCGTGCGTAAGGCCGTGAAGCCCAATCCCATGCGTGGCACCCAGGGTGGTTTCCAGGATAAGGATATGCCTATCAACATCTCCAACGTGGCCCTGTTCAATCCGGTCGCGGGCAAAGGGGATCGCGTGGGTATCAGAACGCTGGAGGACGGGCGCAAGGTGCGCTTCTTCAAGTCCAATGGCGAAGTTGTGGACGCGTAAGGGGTAGGCCATGGCGCGCATGTATGATTTCTACAAAGATACGGTGGTCAAGCAATTGACGGACCAGTTTGGCTACAAGTCTCCCATGGAGGTGCCTCGCATTACCAAGATCACCCTCAACATGGGTGTGGGCGAGGCCGTGGGCGACAAGAAGGTGATGGAGTTCGCCGTGGGCGACATGACCAAGATCGCCGGCCAGAAGCCCGTCGTCACCAAGTCCCGTAAGTCCATCGCCGGCTTCAAGATCCGCGACAACTATCCCGTGGGTTGCATGGTGACTCT
>CAZREY010000177.1:0-5800 GCA_964599015.1 uncultured Thiobacillus sp. | reverse complement strand
GAGCACGCGGGCCACTTCCAGTTCGGCGTCGGTGAAGTCCATGGCGCCCCGTTCGGCCTTCAGGCCCTGGTAGTGCTCCAGATAGGCGAGACCGGCGGTGAGGGCCAGGCGGTTGAGCCGCAGGGCGCGTTGCTCGGCCAGTCGGTGGCCGGTGGCCTGAACGGCTTCGGCCAGGGTGTAGTGCAATTCCAGATAGCGGACGGCATCGCCGGAGCCCAGGCGTTTGTCCAGGGTCGGGCCCGGCTTGCGTGACAGGGGTTCACCCTTCTGGGTGAGCAGGATGGATTGCAGATGGTGGAAAGCTTCCGCAAAGCGGTCCCTTCCCCCGGTGGGGGAGGGGGTGTCTGGGGGGGGGACGCCAGGCAGCGCTTCCATGGCGGTTGTCAACGCGGCGGCCCGTTCCACATCCCCCGCCAGCCCCGCCGCCCCATTGCGCGCCACCAGGGTTTGGTATTCCCGCAAGGCTTCCAGCCGACCGGGGACGGTGAAGAAGTCCGCCATAACCGGCGCGGCCTCCGTTACCCCCAGCATTGCGGCCAGGTCTTGGCAGGCTTGCGGGCTTTCGCCGCCATAGGCCCACCACTCCGCCCGCCGCTCCATGAGGCTGTCCAAGAGGCTTTGCAGGCTGGCAAGGGAGAAGTGACCCGCCAGCTCGGCGAAGGCGATGGCCTCGGCCGAGTCCCGTTTCCGCCCCAGGGCTTCGGTGAAGTCGAACCAGGCCTCCTCCCGCAACAGGGCGGGGTGTTCCACCAGTTCGCCCGACGCCCGCTGGGACAAGGGGGCATGGTCCAAGAGATGGAAGAACCAGCCGTGGAAAGTGGTGATGAGGGGGCCGGGGCGGGCGGTGAGCACCGCCTCCAGCAGGCCCCGGGCCCGGGGCAGGGCGGCGCGTGCTTCGTCCTCGTCCAGGCCACGCTGCATCAGGAAGTTGATGGCCTCAGGCTCCGGCAACAGAGCCAGATCCTCCAGCCATTCATCCAGCCGCCCCCGCATTTCCTCCGCCGCCTTGCGGGTGAAGGTGATGGCCAGCAATTCCGACGGCTCGGCCCCCGCCAGCATCAGCCGCAGCAGGCGGGACACCAGCAGCCAGGTCTTGCCGCTGCCGGCGCAGGCTTCCACCACGGCGCTGCGGGTGGGGTCCAGGGAGAGATGGAGGTCGGACGTGGACATGAAATGACCGGAGAAACGATGATCAGGATAACGTGAAGGCGCGGTTCCCGGGCCGGAAGGCAATGGCTACATCCCAATAGCGCACCGATGGACGTACTTCGCCAGTCATGTGACAAAAAACGTCAGTCCGGGGAAGAGATAGGGGCCAGAGCAATGAAGCTGCGGCGCCGCATCCGATATGCACCGAAACCACATGTTTTATAAGGATTAAAGTTTTTTCTGCGTTGGCCGATATGGCACACGGCAGGGTGTGGCGATAGTTGGCACGCATCTCGCTCTAGGTGACACGACGCCCGCCGTGGGCGCAAAAACTCTTAAGGAGAAGTGAACATGAAACAGATTCAACCCCGTGCCGGCCAGTCCGGTTTTACCCTGATCGAACTGCTGATCGTGGTGGCCATCGTGGGCATCCTGGCGGCCATCGCGGTGCCGGCATACCAGGACTACACCGTGAAGGCCAAGATTGGCGAGGCCTTCCAGATTCTTGACAAGGAGAAACTGTCTGCTGCCGAATGGCTCCATACTCGGGGTTCCTTCAACGGCTTCAGTGGTGAGATCTCCTCGGTTCAAGGCAACTATGTCACCGGCACTGCGTCCGAAGGGAACCAGTCTGTCGCGGTCATTACAGCCACCATTGGCAATATCAACACTGACGTCAACGGCGACCGTGTGTGTCTGAAGACCGATGACGCAGTTACCTGGGAGTGTGGCGGTGAGATGGAGGGCAAATACCTACCGGCGAGCTGCCAAGCTGGCGCTGCTGCCTGCACCCCTTAATTAACCCATAGAGTGAAATAGAAAGGCCGTCACTTTGTGACGGCCTTTTTTATATGTCAAAACGCTATTTCAATCTTTTTAGTGTGTTCCTTGTCGCGTTATTCGTCTTGCCATTCTTGGCTTACCGCCACGCTGCGCCTCTCGGTTCTTTTTACAACGAATGGTTGGCAGGGGTCTGTGCCTTGGGTGTAGCGCTGGCGCTGTTTCAACGCACTAAATATGATCGGACTCACATACCCATCATAAGTCTTGGTTTGCTCGCATTGGTCTTGGTTATCGCTATGCAAATGGTGTTGGGCATGGTGCTCTACCCGAGCCAGGGAAGGCTAGCAATCCTGTATTTACTTTGTGGCCTCGTCTTGGCTATCGGCACAAAGGTATTGGTGGCTGAGCATGGGCAGACCAACGTGATAAAAGCATGCGTATGGGCCATCTTGGCCGCAGGAGCTATAAGCAGCCTATTGGCTGTTATCCAGTATTGGGAAGTACATACTTGGTTTGACAATTTCATCACTGCGGGCTCCACGGGCCGGGCATATGCCAACCTAGGCCAGTCAAATCACTTCGCCGATCTGTTGGCCTTGGCCCTAGCGGCACTTCTCCATCTCTCCGCAAGAAGGCAAATGCCAGACTACGTGACGGGGCTGTTGGCGGTGTTAATAGTGTTGGGTTTGACGCTGGCTTTTTCTAGGATGGTATGGCTATACCTGATTGGCCTGGCTTTATGTGCCGGTATGCTGCACATGAAAGATAAGACCGAGTTCAGTCGCCGCCTATTGGTTCAGTCGATATTGCTGGTGCCATTATTCGTGGGGATGCTGCTGGCGCTGGGCTGGTCCACGGAATCCTCCCAGCCCCTGGCTCCCTCCGCTGCGCGCATGACCTCTTTCGAAGGTAATTCTGCGGAAGTCAGGCTTGCATTCATCGCGGAGGCATGGCGCGTCTTTCTTGAGGCCCCGTTATTGGGGGTGGGTTACCAACAGTTCTCTTGGAACCATTTTCAACTACAGAGCGAACAGTTTGATCCAGTGTTTTCTACCCACGAACATCTTTTTGCCGCCAATGCTCACAACCTGCTGTTCCAGTTCCTTGCTGAGTTCGGGTTGGTGGGGACCTTGATATTGCTGGCTATCGTCCTGTGGCTTATTCGTACTGGCATGAAGAATATTTCCGCTGACAATTGGCCGGTCTATGCCATGTTGATGATCTTGGCTATCCACAGTCAGTTCGAATACCCTCTTTACTATATGTATTTCTTGGCCTTGGTGGCCGTGTTGCTGGCATTGGTCGATGACAAGGCCACATGGACATTGCCAAAGCGCTTGGTGGTGTTACCCGCCATATTTGCCGTGTTATTGGGAGGCGTGATTCTGGCCACCATGCTTCGCAGCTATGGCCATTTGGAGGAGGCTTATGGGGGCACCAGTGGCCAGATTGTCTTCAAGAGTTCCACGGAGCATGCACTTGTCCAAGCCGGCGTGGGTGGGTTTTTCGAGCCGGAGATCGACCAGTTGATCAACATCATGCCCCTCAACCCGGAACGGGAGGGCGCCAGCAGAATACTATTGGAGACCAGTCAGCGCGCGGTGCGGCACCGCACATCGGCGCCACGTGTATATCGGCATGTGCTGCTGCTGGCATTGGAAGGGCATGACGAGGAAGCCGATGAATTTCTGGGCAGGGCGGCAAGGGCCTATCCCCGTTCCCTCTCCGAATTCAGCCGGGACGTAGACCGGTTGCGGCTGGAGTATCCGGACATTCAGGCTTTTGCCCAACTGCAGGCCAAGGTGCAAGCTCACCTGAGCGCAAACGAGGGGCGTTCAACCTGAGCTTGAATTGACGTATTTACCATGAAAGAAGGAGCCTGCGCGCTTGGCGGCAATACATGCCCCCCGTGTACTATCCAGCCTATCGCTAGGGCAGGCATCGAGGGAGTACGGGTCGTTCCATATGAAACTGAATAAACCAATCGCGCCTATCGCCAACCGGAAAATCCGCATCGCTCTACTGGGGTGTGGTCGCATCGCCAAGAATCATCTGGGCGCCATTGAAAAGCATCGTGACAACCTTGA
This sequence comes from uncultured Thiobacillus sp., assembly GCA_964599015.1. Classification (GTDB taxonomy): domain Bacteria; phylum Pseudomonadota; class Gammaproteobacteria; order Burkholderiales; family Thiobacillaceae; genus PFJX01. Next base: position 1,781 of record CAZREY010000177.1, on the reverse strand, counting down.
ACTAGTGGGGGTGTGCGACAACGATCCGGTCCGATTGGCCCTGGCGGCCGAGCAGACCGGCGCCACCGGGTTCACCAATCTCACGGACATGCTTCGGAGCACGGAAGCAGACCTGGTCACCATCGCAACCCCCAGTGGACTCCACCCCGAGCAAGCCATCGAAATCGCCGCCAGCGGGCGCCACGTGATGACGGAAAAGCCCATGGCCACCCGCTGGCAGGACGGCAAGCGCATGGTCCAGGCCTGCGATGCCGCTGGGGTGCATCTGTTCGTGGTGAAGCAGAACCGGCAAAACGCCACGCTGCAACTGCTCAAGCGCGCCATGGAAAAGAAGCGCTTCGGCCGGGTCTACATGGTCACGATCAACGTCTTCTGGTCCCGCCCCCAGAGTTACTACGACAGCGATGCCTGGCGCGGTACCTGGGAGTTCGACGGCGGCGCCTTCATGAACCAGGCCAGCCACTATGTTGATCTGCTGGACTGGCTCATCGGCCCGGTGGAAAGCGTGCATGCCTATACAGCCACCCTGGCCCGCAACATCGAGGTGGAGGATAGCGGCGTGGCTCTGGTGAAGTGGCGTTCCGGCGCCATGGGCAGCATAAATGTGACCATGTTGACCTACCCGAAGAACCTGGAAGGCTCCATCACCATCATCGGCGAGAAAGGCACGGTGCGAGTCGGCGGCGTGGCGGTCAACGACATCCAGCACTGGGAATTCCTGGAGCCCGACCCGGACGACGATCTGGTCAAGGATGCCAGCTACCAGACCACCTCCGTTTACGGCTTCGGCCATCCCCGCTATTACGACAACGTGATCAAGGTGTTGCGTGGCGAGGCGGAGCCCGATACCGACGGACGCGAGGGCCTGCGTTCCCTGGAGGTGTTGATCGCCATGTACCGCTCGGCCCGGGATGCGCGCCGTATCGCGCTGCCGCTGGAGTACTGATGTCGTCCCCTGATGTTGTCATCCACCCCACCGCCATCGTCGACGACGGCGCCCGCATTGGCGCCGGGTCCAAGGTCTGGCATTGGGTGCATATCAGTGGCGGGGCAGTGATTGGTGAGAACTGCTCCTTCGGCCAGAACGTCTTTGTCGGTAACCGGGTGGTGATCGGCAACAATGTTCGGGTGCAGAACAACGTCTCCATCTATGACGACGTGACCCTGGAGGACGACGTGTTCTGCGGCCCCAGCATGGTGTTCACCAACGTCATCAATCCCCGCGCCCACGTGCCGCGCAAGCATGAGTACAAGCCCACGCATGTGAAAAGGGGGGCAAGTATCGGCGCCAACGCAACCATCGTGTGCGGTCACACCCTGGGTGAATTTGCCTTCATCGGCGCCGGCGCGGTGGTGACTTCGGACGTGGCCCCCTATGCCCTGATGCTGGGTGTGCCCGCCCGCCGGGCCGGGTGGATGTGCCAGTGCGGCGAACGCCTGCCCGACGCCAAGGGAAACTGCACCTGCGCAACTTGTGGCGCCCGTTATGAAATTTCAGAAACGGAATGTCGTCCCCTTTGATGAGCGCCATGGAATTCATCGACCTCAAAACCCAGTACCGCGAACTGAAGGATTCAATCCACAACCGGATCGAGCGGGTGCTTGATCACGGCCAGTACATCATGGGGCCCGAAGTCAGGGAGTTGGAGGAGAAACTGGCGGCCTACACCGGATCTTCCCACTGCATCACCGTCGCATCCGGCACGGAGGCCCTGCTCATCTCCCTCATGGCCCTGGGCATCAAGGCGTGGCAGGCCGCCTTCGAGGCGGTCAGCCCCCGT
>CAZREY010000176.1:0-5849 GCA_964599015.1 uncultured Thiobacillus sp. | reverse complement strand
GTGCGGGCCTCGTCGGGGATGATGGGGACGATGTGGCGGCCCAGGGCCTTGTCCCGCAGCAGGCTGGTGAGGATGCGCACGAAGGCCATGGTGGTGGAGATCTCCCGCTCGCCGGTGGCCTCCAGCATGGCCTGGAACGCGGACAGGTCCGGTGCTTTCAGGGCCTCGGCCTTGCCGCGGCGGGTGGGCAGGTAGCCCCCCAGGGCGGCGCGGCGGGCATGGAGGTACTTCATCTCCGGGCTGTCGTCCGCCGGGCGGTAGAAGGGCAGGTGCTCCAGCTGGTCGTCGGGGATGGGGATCTGGAAGCGGTCCCGGAAGGCCCGCAGGGATTCCAGGTCCATCTTCTTCTGCTGGTGGGTGGGGTTCTGGGCCTCGCCCGCCGCGCCCATGCCGTAGCCCTTCACGGTCTTGGCCAGGATCACCGTGGGCTGGCCCGTGTGCTTCACCGCCGCGGCGTAGGCGGCGTAGACCTTGTGGGGGTCGTGGCCGCCCCGGTTCAGGCGCCAGATGTCTTCGTCGGACATGGCCGCCACCATCTCCTTCAGCTCGGGATATTTGCCGAAGAAATATTCGCGCGTGTAGGCGCCGCCCTTGGCCTTGAAGTTCTGGTACTCGCCGTCCACGCACTCTTCCATGCGCTGGCGCAGCAGGCCCTTGGTGTCCATGGCCAGGAGGGGGTCCCAGTAGGAGCCCCAGATCACCTTGAGCACGTTCCAGCCGGCGCCCCGGAAGGCGGCCTCCAGTTCCTGGATGATCTTGCCGTTGCCCCGCACCGGGCCGTCCAGGCGTTGCAGGTTGCAGTTGATGACGAAGATCAGGTTGTCCAGCTTTTCCCGGGAGGCCAGGGTGATGGCGCCCAGGGTTTCCGGCTCGTCGGTCTCGCCGTCCCCCAGGAAGGCCCAGACGTGGCGGCCGGAGGTGTCGGCGATGCCCCGGTCGTGCAGGTATTTGAGGAAGCGGGCCTGGTAGATGGCGGTGATGGGCCCCAGGCCCATGGATACGGTGGGGAACTGCCAGAAGTCCGGCATCAGCCAGGGGTGGGGGTAGGAGGGGATGCCGTTGCCGGCGGATTCCTGGCGGAAGTTGCCGAACTGCTCCTCGTTGATGCGTCCTTCCAGGAAGGCCCGGGCGTAGATGCCGGGGGCGGAATGGCCCTGGAAATACACCAGGTCGCCTTCGCTATCCGCCGAGGGGGCGCGGAAGAAATGGTTGAAGCCCACGTCGTACAGGGTGGCGGAGGACTGGAAGCTGGCGATGTGGCCGCCCACGCCGGGGGCCTTCTCGTTGGCGCGCATGACGCAGGCCACGGCGTTCCAGCGGATCAGGGCCTTGATGCGGCCTTCCATGGCCACGTCCCCCGGATGCTTCTCCTGCATGTGCACGGGGATGGTGTTCACGTAGGCCGTGGTGGCGTTGTAGGGCAGGTAGGCGCCGGAGCGGCGGGCCTTGTCGATGAGGCGCTCCAGCAGGTAATGGGCGCGTTCGACCCCTTCTTCTTCAATGACGGCGGCGAGGGCGTCCAGCCATTCGCGGGTTTCCTGAGGGTCGATGTCAGGCAGGGAGTTGGACATGAATTGGGGTCTCCAGTGGTCGTCAGGGACGCCGCGTATCCTTGTGGGGGCGGCGCGTATCAGCCGATGCTAATGGATAGGGGTTTCGTGGAACAATCTTGGAAAAGGCGCGCATTATCCGGGCAGGGGTATGGATGGGTCAATTTTTCAATAGTTAGTATTGATATTCTTAATAGAAAGGGTCGCTAATGAAGCAACTCGTGGCCGGTGGCTGGAAGGGGGCCTCCCTGGTCCAGCGCAAATCCACCCTGGCCAGGCGGGGTGGAAAGCTCAGCCACCTGCTGGTGCTCCTCCCCGGCGGCCAGGACTGGCATGGCGCGCCGGATGCCGACGTCGCACGGGCGGCCCTGAAGCGACGGGGCAAGCAGGCATCGGACCTGGCCAGGCAGGCCCTGGCCGTGGAGCTGGAGGGCGGCTGTCTCTCCGTCTGGCTGCGCCTGGACGAGGCCGGGGATGCCTTCGACTGGCACACCCGCCTGCGTCAGGCCATGAAGCCCCTGCTGGAGGAGCAGCCGGACACCCTGGAGATCGCCTGCTTCGGCGGTCCCATGTTCCGCGAGCGGGCCGCCCGGGCCGCGGCCTACGTGGCCTGGCTGAACGGCACGCCCCTGCCCACGTGGAAATCCGGCAAGGCGCCCAAGGCCCTGAAGCAGCTGGTGCTGCATGGTGTCGGCGGCCTGGACCTGAGCCGGGAACAGGCCCTGGCGGAGGGAAGCACCCTGTGCCGCCAGCTCACCATGCTGCCTCCCAACCTGCTGACGCCGGCCAGCTATCGCGGCCACGTAGGGGCCCTGGCCAAGGCCCAGGGCTGGCGCGTCGAGGAGTACGACGTCAGGCGCCTGAGGAAGCTCAAGGCCGGCGCCTTCCTCGCCGTGGCCCGGGGCAGCGCCCATGAGGACGCGGCCATCGTGAAACTCAGCTATAGGGGGCAAGGCGCGAGGGGCAAGGCAAAAGCCGTCGCCCTGGTGGGCAAGGGCATCTGCTTCGACACCGGCGGCCACAACCTGAAGCCGGCCCGCTACATGAACAACATGCACGATGACATGAACGGCTCGGCGGTGGCCCTGGGCATCCTGCTGGCGGCCACGCGGCTGAAGCTGTCGGTGAACCTGGAGGTATGGCTGGCCATCGCCCAGAACCACCTGTCCCCCGAGGCCTACACCCAGAACGAGGTGGTGACGGCCCTCAACGGCACCACCATCGAGATCGTGCACACCGACGCGGAAGGCCGCATGGTGCTGGCGGACACCCTGACCCTGGCGGCCCTGGAAAAGCCCGCCGCCATCCTGGACTTCGCCACCCTCACCGGCAGCATGGCGGTGGCGGTGGGAGAGCGCATGAGCGGCATCATCGGCAACCGGGAGGTCTTGCTGGCCAAGGCCGCGGAGGCGGCCCGGGCCACCGGGGAGCGGGTGGTGGCCTTCCCCATGCCGGAGGACTACGACGAGGCCCTGGACAGCCCCGTGGCGGATGTGAAGCAGTGCACCCTGGACTCCGAGGCGGACCACATCCTGGCCGCCCGTTTCCTGAGCCGTTTCGTGGGCGACACCCCCTGGCTGCACATGGACCTGTCCGCCAGCCGCTGCAAGGGTGGGCTGGGGGCGGTGGGGTCCGACATCACCGGCTTCGGCGTGGCCTGGGGGGTGGAGATGCTGGCTGGCCTCGCGGCTCAGGGTTGATAGTGCCCTGGCCGGGCCAGCCGGGACTGGTCCATGCTGGCGAAGTAGGCGGCCACGTCCGCCATGTCGGCCTCGTCATAGGTCTGGAGGAGCACGGTCATGGCCGGATGGAAGCGGTCGGCGCGGCGGAAGCTGCCCATCTGGTAGAGCAGCTCGTAGTAGTCACGCCCGCCGATGATGGGCATATCGCCGCCCTGGCGCAGGCCGTCCAGGCCGTGGCAGGTGGTGCAGGGACGGGCCTTCTCGCGGCCCAGCTGGATCTGCGCGTTCAGTTCGTCGGCGAAGGCGGGGAGGGCGCTCAGGCAGAGCAGGGCCCAGGCCAGGATGGGGGTGTTTCTCACAACAACTCCAGAATCGGTTAGCGCGGCATTGGGGGGAATGTGATGGCCCCCAGCCTAAAGGGCGGGAACCGGCCTGGCAAACAACCCGGTTGGCCTGGCCTCCGGCATCAGCCCGGCTGGGTGTTTAGCCAGTCCTCGAAAACCTGCTCCGGCATGGGCTTGCCGAAATGGTAGCCCTGCAGCCGGTGGACCCCCAGTTCGGTGAGGATGCGGGCCGCTTCGGCATCTTCCACGCCTTCCGCCACGGTGCTGATGTGCAGGGCCTGGGCCATGCCGACGATGGCCTGGATGAGGCGCACCCCCTGGGGTTCCAGCACGCGGCGGGTGAAGGAAATGTCGATCTTGATCTCGTCCACGGGCATTTCGTGGAGCTGGGAGAGGGAGCTGTAGCCCACGCCGAAATCATCCACGCCCAGCTTGAAGCCCGCTTCGTGCAGGTCGCGCAGCCGATCCATGGCGAAGTCCACTTCGCTCATGGCCACGCTCTCGGTGATCTCCAGCATGATCCGGCCGGGCTCGATGCCGGCAATCTGGGCATCCCGCAGCAGGCGTTCCGTGCAATCGGGCATGTAGAGCTGGCGCTTGGAGATGTTGACGGACAGCAGCAGTTCGTGGCCCCCGTCCTGGAGCCGGCGCCCCATGGTCAGGGTGTGGGCCAGCACCAGGTCCCCCAGTTCGGCGATGAGGCCCAGGTTCTCCGCCATGGGGATGAAGGTGGCGGGGGAAATCCAGCCCAGTTCCGGGTCGTGCCAGCGGGCCAGGGCTTCCAGGCCGATCACCTTGTGGGTCTTGCTGTCCACCAGGGGTTGGAACCAGGCCTGGATCTGGCGCTCGTTGATGGCGGCGCTCAGTCGGCTCTGGATGTAGAGCTCCTTCTTGCCCAGGCCCTTGCGGGTCATGTCGGAGAAGAACTGGACCTTGTTGCGGCCCTGGGCCTTGGCGTAGAACATGGCCCGGTCCGCCTGGGACAGCAGGATTTCGATGTTGTCGCCGTCGTCGGGGAAGATGGAGAAACCCATGCTGAAGGTCACTGGCAGGGTCTGGCCCTCGATCCGCACCGCTTCCCGGCTGGCCTTCACCAGCTTGTCGGCCACATGGCGGATGTCTTCCACCGTATCCAGGCTGGGCAGCAGCACCACGAACTCGTCGCCACCCCAGCGGGCCAGGGTGTCCACGCCGCGCAGGGTGTCGCGCAGGTTGTCGGCGAAGGTCACCAGCAGTTTGTCGCCGAACTTGTGGCCCAGGACATCGTTCACGTTCTTGAAATGGTCCAGGTCGATGAAGCCTATGCCCACCTTGTTTTTCTCCCTGGAGGCCATGCGCAGGGCGATCTTGAGGCGGTCCTCCAGCAGGATGCGGTTGGGCAGGCGGGTCAGGGCATCGTGCAGGGCCATGTGGGTGATGTGCTTTTCCTGCAGATAGGTCTGGGTCACGTCCCGCAATACGCCCCGGATGCGGGTGGCGGGCTGGTCCACGGGCACGAAGCGGCACTCCAGCCAGCTGCCCGAGCGCTGGGGCGATGCGACGCGCAGGCGGGTGGAAACCTGGTTCTTGGCGCCCGAGAACAGCTCCGCGAGCTGATGGCGCAGGTGCTCCCCATCCTCCGGGTCCAGGCACTCGTACAGGCTGTGGCGGGGCACATCCGACCCCACCAGTTTTTCCCAGGCGGGGGAACTGCGCACCAGCCTGCCTTCCAGGTCCGCCTCCACCACGGCTTCGTCCAGGATTTCCAGGGTCTGCAGGTAGGCATGGTTTTCCTCGTCCCGGGCCTGGCTGGCCTGCATCAACTCCAGCAGGGCCTTGTTGAGGATCGCCAACTCATCGTGGTTGCCCGCCTGGGCTTCCAGGCGGGCTTTGGTTTCCCGGTCCAGCACATGGTGTTTTCTGAAGCGGTCGGCAATCTCGGACAGGGTTTCCACGCGCTCCACGTTGCGGCGGGTCCAGTCGCCGAAAACGATATACAGCCCCAAGCCCAGGGCCGCCGCCAGGGCAATGGCCGCCAGGGCGAACTGACCGGGCGATAGGGCCTGGGGCAGGTTGTGATCCACGTGGAGCCTGAATTCCGGGGTGCCCAGGGAGATGTCGCGGGACAGTACCCCCGAGGGGCCCCACTCGGTTTGGCGGTGGTGGGGGTTGCGGCCCACATGGTTTTTCCCGCCAGAGCTGGCCAGGATGGTGCCGTTGACGTCCAGACGCAAAGAGGAGCCCGGCGTGGCAATGGCCGCCAGGTGAGGAGTGTCCAGGTGCTTGAGCAGGAT
>CAZREY010000175.1:4361-5866 GCA_964599015.1 uncultured Thiobacillus sp. | reverse complement strand
CCGTGTTCACCGACTTGGCAGCGGACTCCAGCATGTCCGCCATGGCCACCCATAGGGTCTCGGTGAGCTGGGACTCCATGCGTTCCAGGGCGGCCTGGCGCTGGGCCGTGTACTTGTCATTCGGCACCGCCTCCGACTTCGCCTTGAAGTTTTCCAGCATCACGGTCATGTAGCGCACGTCCTCGCTCAGGCCGAAGAAGCGGCGCAGGTTCTGCAGCTTGTTCTCGTAGCGGCCGAAGCGGTCGTCCTGTTTGGGCACCAGGGAGGACCAGTAGCGGAAATTGGGCGAGATGTAGAAGCTGCTCTCGGGCTTGGTGAACAGGGCGACGATGGCCTTGCGGTTGCCGGGCGGCGAGATGGATTCGCTGTCGATCTCCTTGCCCAGGATGTTGCGCAGGCTGAAGCCGGTGATCTTGCCCTGGGTGTCGAACTGGGTCACCTCCAGCAGCTTGTTCAGGGCGTCGTAGAACTCCGTGTCGCGCATGGCCACGTCGGCCCGCTGCATCTGGGTGCTCACCATGTAGGTCTGGCCGGCGAAGGGGAAGTACATGAAGGCCACGGCCATGCCCAGGGGCTTGGGCGATCCGCTCTTCAGGCTGTCGTAGACCGCGAAGGGAATCTGCATGCTGGGGAAATACGACTGGGCCCCGACCCGGCCCATGGCCAGGGAGGCGTTCCACAACGCATCGCTGGCGTCGCTGTTGAGATAGGCCTCATAGACGGTGAAGGCGTTGTCGGCCCAGTCCGCCGCCTTGAGCAGCAAGGAACCCGAGGTGGTCTTCTCCAGCTGCTCGTTGAGTTCCACTACCTTGCCGTGGAACTTGGCCATGTTGGGATATTTCTGCTTCGCCTTGTTGGCGAAGTCGTCGACGGCCTTCTCGATCCAGCCCAGCTTGCGCAGGGTGGCCTTGAGCTTGAGCACGCTGTCGGACATGAGGATGCGGTCGACCACCGAGTCCGGCAGCTTGTAGGCCTCGTTGAGCAGCTTGTGCAGGTCGTTGGCCTTGGCCTCCAGTTCGGCGGGCGGCAACTTGCCATCCATCACCGCCTTGGCCATGTCCTGGGCCTCCACCATGATCCTGGGCGGGTCACCCGCGGTGTTGCGGAAGGTGTCCAACTCGGTGCCCAGGTCGCGCCAGAGCTTCTCTGCCGCCTGCTGGCGCGCGTCGTCGGCGTCGATCCTGGCGATGGCGTTGAGGCGGAAGGCCAGGGCGCGCGCGGCATTGTCGTGCATGGCGGTCTTGGCCCGCGCCACCAGCTTGTCGGTGACCGCCTCCACGTTGTCGGAGGTGATCTCCTCGCCGGACAGGGCCCGCAACAGGTCCGCCACCTTCTCCGGGTCGTTCTTGTTGGCAATGATCTTTTCAGCCGCCTGGGCCAGCAGGGGGTCGTTGGCGGCGTAGGGGTTGAAGCCGAATTCCGCCACCGCCTTCTTGCTCATGAAATAGCTGCGCTCGGCGTACTTGAGCATCTTGATGAGCTTCTGGCCGCGGGAGTAGGGGCCG
>CAZREY010000175.1:0-4351 GCA_964599015.1 uncultured Thiobacillus sp. | reverse complement strand
TCGATGTCGTGGATGCCGTGCCTGAGCATCTCCAGGGACAGCATGGGCTCCTTGGCCAGATCCATCTTGGGGAATTCCACTTCAGCGAACTTGCCCGCCTCCAGCTTGCGGAAGGCCACTTCCCAGAACAGTTGCGTACCCGGCTTCTCCACCAGGTGGATCTTTGGCCGCCCGTTCTCGTCCAGGGCCAGGCTGCCGTCCGGGTTCTTCTCGGCCTTGAGCACCTTCCATTTGGAGCGCTTGAGCATGTCCAGCTCGGCGAAGGTCTTGCCCCAGTCGCCGATGAACACGTCCGGCGTGGCCTGGCCGTGGGCGGTGAGCAGGGCGTCGGCCTGTACCATGTCCAGGCCGGTATGGGCGGACAGCGTGCTTTGGTACCGGTCCACGATCCAGCGGTTCAGGTCCGGGTCGATGGACACGCTGGAGAAGTCGATGTCCGCCTGGAACCCCAGGTCCCCCAGGCGCATCTTCACCCACGAACCGATGTCGATCTCGCCGAACACGGCGGCGTCGGGATTGTCCTTGAAAGTGTCCTGCAGGGTCTCCATCCACAGGCGCTGCACCAGCTGGGCGCGGCCCATCATGAGGGCCCGCTCGGTGCCCAGGAAGGCGTCGTCCCAGGCTCCCTGGCCCGGGAACAGGGCACTGCCGCCCGGCCCCGCGGCCTTGTACTGTTCCTTGAACTGCTGCAGGTCCCGCACGCTCAGGCCCATGCCGCTCAGTTCCTTGAAGAAGGCCTCGGTGACCTGGGCCAGCCTGGCCTGGGTGTCGGGGTCCAGGGAGGGGGTCTTGCCGGCGTTGGCACCCTTGTCGAAGAGGGCCCGCATGTCGCCGAGTTGTCTTTCATAGCGCTTGAGGAGCGCGCCGATCTGGCCCAGGCGGGCATCATCCAGGGCCGGGCGCTTGCCGCCGTCGCCGCCCTCCTTGCTGGAAGCGGCGGGCTTGGCCCGGGTCGTGGTGGCCGGCTTGACCTCGAGGGTGACCTCATAGGTGGAGGTGGACCCCAGGAGGTCCTTGACCTGGGCGGAAATGGTCACGCTGCCCGGGGCCAGGCCCTTGACCACCGCCTCCGTCCTGTCCTTGTCCTTGAAATCGACGATCCCGGCCGGCGTGGCCTTCCATTTGGGCTTCATCAGGCCCAGGGCGCCCGGAATCTCCACGGTGGCGGTTTCTCCCACCGCGAATTCCGTGCGGCTGGCCCGCAGCGTTTCCGCAGCAAAGGCCGGGAAGACGAAGAACAGCCCGAAGAAGAGGACCAGCCACGCCGGCGACAGAAGGGAGTAGAGGCGCTTGTTCATCTTGTACTCCGGGCAACCTGGTCTTATCGGGACTTGTTTATCCAGTATTGAGTAACTCCATCGCCTGGGCAAGGCGATCCAACTTAGCGCGTTCGTCCCTACAATCCACCCATTGCGCAACCCGGGGGCAAACCATGTCCAAGCTGGTGGAAGTCAAGACACCTGAACTATCCGAATCCGTGCAGTCCGGTTCCCTGTTGGAATGGCGCAAGGCCGTGGGCGACCGGGTCGCCCGGGACGAGGTCCTGGCGGACCTGGAGACGGACAAGGTGATCCTGGAGGTGGCGGCGCCCGCGGACGGCATCCTGGCCGAGATCCGTGTCCCGGCCGGCGGCGAGGTGGCGGCGGGGGAGGTGCTGGCCCTCATCGACAGCGAGTCAGGCGCCGCGGCGAATTCCGCCCTGAAACCCTCTCCCGGCCGCAAGCCGGTGTCTGTTCCAGTCCCGGAGGCGGCGGCTCCGGCGCAGAAGCCGGCCTCTTCTGAATTCCTGCCCCCCAGGCTGCGGGGCAGGGAGGCCGCGGAACCCCGGCATGAGCCCGCGGCATCCACCAGGCCCGCTCCGGCGGCCCCGGCCAGGGGCGAATGCCCGCCCTGCCCGCCGGCTGCCGGGCAGCCCCGCCAGGAGCGCAGGGTGCCCATGACCCGGTTGCGCCAGCGCATCGCCGAACGTCTGAAGGAGGCCCAGGACACCGCCGCCCTGCTCACCACCTTCAACGAGGTGAACATGCAGCCGGTGATGGACCTGCGCAAGCGCTACCAGGAGCGCTTCCAGAAGGAGCACGGGGTCAAGCTGGGCTTCATGTCCTTCTTCACCAAGGCGGTGTGCCAGGCCCTGAAGGATTACTCCCTGGTGAACGCAAGCCTGGACGGGCGGGACATCGTCCACCACGACTACTACGACATCGGCGTGGCGGTGAGTTCGGACCGGGGCCTGGTGGTGCCGGTGCTGAGGGACGCGGACCGCATGACCTTCGCCGAGATCGAGCAGCGCATCACCGATTTCGCCCGCCGGGCCAACAGCCTGGAACTGACCCTGGAGGAACTGGAAGGGGGCACCTTCACCATTTCCAACGGCGGCGTGTTCGGCTCCCTCCTGTCCACTCCCATCCTCAACCCGCCCCAGTCCGGGGTGCTGGGCCTTCACAAGATCCAGGAACGGCCCGTGGCCGAGGATGGCCAGGTGGTGATCCGGCCCATGATGTACGTGGCCCTCACCTACGACCACCGCATCATCGACGGCCGGGAGGCGGTGAGTTTCCTGCGGGACGTGAAGGAGGCCCTGGAGGACCCGGCAAGGCTGCTGCTGGAGCTGTGAGGCCGCGTCAATCCTGAACAGCGGCCGACGGCCTTCGGCTCATCCGCCCTGCGAAATGGACGCGCGGCGGAACAAGTGCATCGCCTTCCGCCGAATTACATCCTCGGCGTGGGATAGCAGAGGTTCTGTGCGTCGAAGGCCAGGCTCATCTGCTCCGCGTTGGGCATGACGATGTACTTCACCCCGATGGTGTCCGCGCCCTGCTTCCAGAACAGGGCGAACACGGCCTTTTCCCCGTTGCTGATCACGTGGGTGTTGGAATAGACCCGCATGGGCTGGCCGTATTTGTTGTTGTAGTTGTTCACCGTGATGATCAATGACTTGAGGGAGGGACGCACGTCCTGCTCGAAGCCCACCAGCTTGCCCTTGCAGAAGCGGAACTGGTAACGGCGCGCGATGCTGGGATCGTTGTCGAAGGCGAGGATCACGTCATCCGAGGTTTCCACCACCCGGTCGAAGTTCCAGTTGGCGATGAGCTGGTTCTTCACCTCTGACTGGGCCATGCCGGATTTGAACTCCGCGACCTCGAAGGCGGATGCCTGGGAGGCCATCAGCAAGGGGGCAAGCAACAGGGCGAACGATCGACGCAACATGGGACGGGGCGGGAATGGCTGATGCGGCATCTTACGATGGAAGTGACATGGTCCTGAAGTCACGGCTCATGACTCCTCCCGGTCCGATTTCGGCAGGCTGAACACCGGCAGGGTGAGGTCCCAGACAATGGCCGCCAGGCGCAGGCCGGCGATGGTCAGCATGCCCAGCATGGCCGCCAGGGTGCGATCCATCAGGGGTTCCAGCAGCAGGTAGGCCACCACGCCGGCTATCGACGCGGAGGCGTACATGCGCCCCCGCCGCAGGATCAGGGGAATCTCGGCGCACAGCACGTCCCGCAGCAGGCCGCCCGCCACGCCGGTCGAGGCACCCATGATGACGACGACGATGCCGGTATGCCCCAGGTTTTGCGCGATCTGGGCGCCGCTGATGGTGAACAGGGCCAGGCCCAGGGCGTCCGCGTACAGAATCTGCCGCTCGGGGGGATGGCGATACCGGGCATAGAGCACGGTCAGCAAAGCGGCGGCCAGGCTGACGTAGAGGTAGACCGGATTGGCGATCCAGGACACCGTGCGGTCCAGAAGCAGATCCCGCAGGGTACCGCCCCCCACCGCCGTGACCGTGGCGATCACCACCACGCCGATCAGGTCGAGGCTGCGCCGCCCGGCGGCCAGTGCGCCGCTGATGGCGAACACGGCCACCCCCACAAGTTCGATGGCGTGGAGTATGTGAGGAAGGTCGTGGGCGGGGGACAGGATCAGCTGCGGAAGCGGGAGACCGTGTTGAACAGGGCATCCGCCAGCTGCCGCAGTTCCTGCACGGTCCGGTCGGACTGGCTGATGGCGTGTTCGGTGCTGGCCGCCAGGTCCGCCACCCGGTTGAGGTTGCTGGCGATCTCGTTGCTGGCCAGGGACTGCTCCCGCACCGAGGCGGTGATTTCCTCCACGCCCTGGCGGGCCTTGAGCACTGCGCTGTGGGCCTGGTCCACGATGCCCGACACCTCGCCGCCGCGGCGCGTGCTTTCCTCCAGGGCGGCTTCGCCCTGCTGGATGGTGGATTCCACCTGGGAGGAGCGGGCTTCCAGCTCGGCGGTGACGTTGCTGATCTCGTTGGCGTATTGGGCGGTCTTCTCCGCCAGCTTGCGCACCTCGTCCGCCACCACGGCGAAGCCCCGGCCCTGCTCCC
>CAZREY010000174.1:0-5879 GCA_964599015.1 uncultured Thiobacillus sp. | reverse complement strand
GCCCGCACCAGGCCAAGGATGCCCAGCAGCGTGCAGAAGGCCATGAGCAGGTCGAACATGATGGTCTGGCTGTAGAGGCTCCAGAGCTGGCTGCCCAGGAGTATCCAGGGGGCCATGCGCGCAGGTTCGGCGCGGTCAGGCCAGAGTTCCAGGGCCAGGCGGCGCACCAGGAACAGGGAGGCGAAAGCGAGCAGGGGCGAGATGAGCCGGGGCCACCAGTCGTTTACCCCGCCCAGGGCCCAGCCCGCGTGCATCAGCCAGAACAGCAACGGCGGTTTGTGGCTGTAAGGTTCCCCATTCTTGAAAGGCACCAGGAAGTCGCCTCTCTGCCACATTTCCCAGGCCACGGAGAGGTAGCGGGTTTCGTCTACGGGAATGTAGCTGCGGCTGAAGAAGGCCACGGCGGTGAGCAGGGCCAGCCAGGCCGCCCAATAGTAGGGGTCACGATTCGCGGGCATCGAATTCTTTCGCGGGGGCATGAGGATCGCCCAGTTCCTGGTCCAATTCCTCCTCCAGGGCGGCGCCATGGCGGTGGCGGTGGTAGAGCCACACGCCCAGCAGACTGGATACCACGAACAGGACGGCGGCCAGGGTCAGGCGCAGGCTGGGGTCGAAATGCACGCCGCTGCCCGCCAGGGCGAAGACCAGGGTCTGGGGCAGATAGCCCACGCCGCTGCCGGCCAGGAACGGCAAGGCGGCCACGCTGCAAACGCCGGCCACCAGGTTGGTGCCCAGGTTGCTGCCCACCGGCAGCAGGCGAATGATCACCGCCATGGTGAAGGGGTGGCCGGAGAGGAAGTCGTCCAGCTTGCGGATGCGGCCCGGAAAGCGGTGCAGGATCAGGGAACGGCCGAACCACCTGGCGTAGAAGAAGGCCATGAGGCTGCCCATCAGGGTGCCCGCCACCGCCAGCAGCGTGCCGAAGACGAAACCGAAGGCATAGCCCCCCAGAAACGCCACCACCTGGCGGGGAAAGCCCACGGCCGTGGTCAGGGCCGCCATGCCCAGGAAGATCAGTTCGCCACGGAAGCCCTGGCCCCGCACCCGGGTGTCGATCCAGTGCTCGCTCAGGGCATCGCCCAATTGCAGCTTGTTCACCAGCAGGCCCAGCAAGGCCAGGCTGGCGATCAGCAGCAGGCCTTTGATGAGGATGCGGAAGGTCACGGGGTGGTGGGCGGCAGCCGGTTACTTGACGATGTGCACATCAGGCAGTTTGGCGCGCCGCATGAGCCAGCTCACTCCGAACAGATCCACGATGCCCACCCACAGCCGGTTGTGCAGGCCGTATTTGGACGTGCCCCGTTCCCGGGGGCGGTGGTTGACCACCACGGATTCCACCCGGCCGCCGTGGCGTTGCACCAAGGCCGGCAGGAAGCGGTGCATGTGGTCGAAATAGGGCAGGCGCAGGAAGGTTTCCCGGCTGAATACCTTCAGGCCGCAGCCGGTGTCCGGCGTGGCGTCCTTCAACAGGCCGGAACGCACCCCATTGGCCACCCTGGAGGAAAAGCGGCGCAGCCAGGTGTCCCGCCGGTTGGCCCGCCAGCCCGCCAGCATGTGCAGGTTCTCCGCCGGATCGGCACGGCGCAGGCGATGCAGCAGCTTGGGAATGTCGCCCGGGTCGTTCTGGCCGTCCCCGTCCAGGGTGGCGATCCAGGGGTGGCTGGCGGCCAGGACGCCGGTGGTGATGGCGGTGCTCTGGCCACAGCTTTCCCGATGCCGCAGGATGCGCAGCTGGGGCACGGATTCGGCCATGCGCTTGAGTTCCACCAGGGTGGCGTCGGTGCTGCCGTCGTCCACGTAAATGATCTCGCGGTCGGCCAGTTGCGCCGTGGCGTCCAGAATCTCCCGGATCAGGGGCTCGATGTTGGCGGCCTCGTTTTTCACGGGCACCACGATGGAAAGACATTCGTCAAAGGGGCTGACGGGCATGGGAATCCGAGCGGGCAATGGGTGTGCGGATTCTATCAGCGCCTTGCCTCCACCGTACGTGGCGTGTATTCTCCCGCCCCTCACGGAGAGGTGGATGAGCGGTTTAAGTCGCACGCCTGGAAAGCGTGTGTGGGTTAATAGCCCACCGCGGGTTCGAATCCCGCCCTCTCCGCCAGATCAAAACATTCCTTTCCGCCCGGTTGCCGGTGTTGTAATGCCTCGCTGATAATGGGGCCAACACAACCGCCCCCCAGATCAAGCCAGGCAATGGAATTTTCGACCGCGCCGGATTTCGAAGCCCCCGCCACCGGCGGCAAGACCTTCAAGCTGAGTGAACACCGGGGGCGTCCCCTGGTTCTCTACTTCTATCCCAAGGACAATACCCCCGGCTGTACCACCGAGGGCCAGGATTTCCGCGAGTTGCATTCCCTTTTCCAGGCCCTGGGTTGCGATGTCTACGGCCTCTCCCGGGACAGTCTCAAGTCCCACGAGAATTTCAAGGCCAAGCTGGGTTTGCCCTTCGAGCTGATCTCGGATCCGGATGAAAAGGTCTGCGAACTGTTCGGCGTCATGAAAATGAAGAACATGTATGGCAAACAGGTGCGTGGGGTGGAACGCAGCACCTTCGTCATCGATGCCCGGGGACGACTCGCGCGGGCGTGGCGGGGGGTGAAGGTCCCGGAGCATGCCCAGCAGGTCCTCGAGTTCGTGCGCACTCTTCCAGCCGCCCACTAACCCTCTTTCCACCGGTGAAATCGATGCCCCGCAAGGCCAAGCCCAAAGCCCAGACCGCAGCAAACCAGACCAAGCTTTTCGTCCTCGACACCAACGTCCTCCTGCACGACCCCACGTCGCTGTACCGCTTCCAGGAGCACGACATCTACCTGCCCATGGTGAACTGGATCACAACAAGAAGGGCATGTCGGAGGTGGCGCGCAACGCCCGCCAGGTGAGCCGCTTCCTGGACGACATCGTCAGCCCCAGCGAGCACGACATCCAGTCGGGGGCCGACCTGGCCGCCCACAGCCACAAGGCCGCCACGGGCCGCCTGTTCCTGCAGACGGACCATGTGGAGCGGGACATCCTGGCGGCGCTGCCCTACAGCTCCGGGGACAACCAGATCCTGGGGGTGGTGGCCCATTTGCAGCAGCAGCAGCCGGGACGGGAGGTGGTGCTGGTGTCCAAGGACATCAACATGCGCATCAAGGCCCGTGCCCTGGGCTTCGCGGCGGAGGACTACTTCAACGACAAGGTCCTGGAAGACACGGACCTGCTCTATACAGGCGTGATGGAGCTGCCGGCGGATTTCTGGGACAAGCACGGCAAGGGCATGGAATCCTGGCAGCAGGAGGGCCGTTCCCACTACCGCCTCACCGGCCCCCTGTGTTCGTCCATGCTGGTGAACCAGTTCCTCTGGCAGGAGGGGCCCAACCCCTTCCAGGCCATCGTCACGGCGGTGGAGGGCAAGACCGCCACCCTGGTCACCACCAAGGACTATTCCCACCACAAGAACGCGGTGTGGGGCATCACCGCCCGCAACCGGGAGCAGAACTTCGCCCTCAACGCCCTCATGGACCCGGAGATCGACTTCGTCACCCTGCTGGGCCAGGCGGGCACCGGCAAGACCCTGCTCACCCTGGCGGCGGGGCTGACCCAGATCCTGGAGCACAAGGTCTACAGCGAGATCATCATGACCCGCGTCACCGTGCCCGTGGGCGAGGACATCGGCTTCCTGCCCGGCACCGAGGAGGAAAAGATGACCCCCTGGATGGGGGCCCTGGAGGACAACCTGGACGTGCTCAACCATACCGACGAGGAGGCGGGGGAATGGGGCCGGGCCGCGACCCAGGACCTGGTGCGTTCCCGCATCAAGGTGAAGTCCCTCAACTTCATGCGGGGCCGCACCTTCATCAACAAGTTCCTCATCATCGACGAGGCCCAGAACCTCACCTCCAAGCAGATGAAGACCCTCATCACCCGGGCCGGCCCCGGCACCAAGGTGGTGTGCCTGGGCAACATCGCCCAGATCGACACCCCCTACCTGACGGAGGGCAGTTCCGGCCTGACCTACGTGGTGGACCGCTTCAAGGGCTGGCCCCACAATGGCCACATCACCCTGGCCCGGGGCGAGCGCTCCCGCCTGGCGGACTACGCCGCCGGTGTCCTCTGACCCCCTTTCCCATCCATTCCCACTATTTCCAACAGCGAGGCAAGCCATGAACACCCAACACCGCATCGGTCTGAGCGCCCTGGCCCTGGCCGTGGCCGTTTCCATCTACGGTTGCGACAAGAAGGCGGAGGAGGGCGCCGAGGCGGCCGCCAAGGTCAATGGCAATGCCATCAGCATGGCCGCGCTGGAACATGAGGTGAAGAAACTGGGTGAAATGGCTCCCGAGCAGCGCCAACTGGCCGCCAGCCAGGTGCTCAGGAATCTGGTGGACCAGGACCTGCTGACGCAAAAGGCCGTGGCCGACAAGCTGGACCAGGACGCCGGCGTGCAGCTGGCCCTGGAAGCCGCCCGGCGCCAGGTACTCTCCCAGGCCTACGTGGAAAAACTCACCGCCGGGGTGGCCAAGCCCACGGAGCAGGAAGTCTCGGAATATTTCAACCAGCACCCGGAGCTGTTCAGCGCGCGCCGCATCTACCGCCTGCAGGAAATCAGCGTCCAGGTCACGCCGGCCAATGAGGATGCCGTGAAGGCCCAGCTGGCCGCCACCCGCAGTCTGGATGACTTCGTCCAGTGGCTGCGGGAGCAGAAGATCCCCGCGCGCCTCTCCCAGACCACCAAGGCGGCGGAACAGTTGCCCACGGAACTGCTGCCCCGCCTGGCCCAGATGCGGGATGGCCAGGCCATGACCGTGAAGGCACCCAACGCCCTCAACATCCTGGTGGTGGCCGGCTCCCAGAGTCAGCCCGTGACCCTGGAGCAGGCCAAGTCCAGCATCGAGCGCTTCGTCACCAACCGCAAGAAGCGGGAAGCCGCCACCGCCGCCCTGAAGGACATGCGCGCCCAGGCCAAGATCGAGTACCTGGGGGCCTATGCCGATCTGGGCAAGGAGACGACTCCAGCCGAAACCGAGCCCAAGGCCGAGCCGCCCGAAGCCAAGGCTGAGACCGCGCCTTCCGGCGACGCCGCCGCCAAGTGACCTGCTTCGACGCGTTCAACGGCGATGCGGACGGCCTCTGCGCCCTGCACCAGCTGCGTCTGGCCGAACCCATGGACGCGGTGCTGGTCACCGGGGTCAAGCGGGATATCGCCCTGCTGAAGCGCATCGATGCCGGGGCTGGAGACTGGGTCACCGCCCTGGACATCGCCGTGGAGAAGAACGCCCTCCCCCTGGCCGAGCTGCTGGCCCGGGGCGTCAGGGTGCGCTGGTTCGACCACCACAACCCGGGCGAACTGCCGGTGCATCCCAACTTCCACGCCACCATCGATACGGCGGCGGATACCTGCACCAGCCTGCTGGTGGACCGGGAATTGGGGGGGCGCTATCGCCCGTGGGCGGTGGCCGCCGCCTTCGGCGACAACCTGCACGAGTCTGCCCGCCAGGCGGCGGAGCCTCTGGGCCTGGAGGCCGGCCAGCTGGATGCCCTGCGGGAACTGGGGGAGTGCCTGAACTACAACGGTTACGGCGACACCCTGGAAGACCTCCATTTCCACCCGGCGGACCTGTACCGCGCCCTTCACGCCTACGGGGACCCCTTCGCCTTCGTCCACGAAGCCCCCCAGTTCCGCACGTTGCGGGAAGGTTATGGCGCTGATATGGCCCAGGCCCGAGGCGTGGCGCCCAGCGAGGTGCGTCCCTCCGGCGCCGTGGTGATCCTGCCGGATGCACCCTGGGCGCGGCGGGCCAGCGGCGTATACGCCAACGAACTGGCCACGGCCCATCCCGGCCGGGCCCATGCCCTGCTGACCCGTTCTCCCAAGGGCCACTACGTGGTGAGCGTGC
>CAZREY010000173.1:0-5896 GCA_964599015.1 uncultured Thiobacillus sp. | reverse complement strand
GAAGTAGCCCAGCACCGCCATGGCGGTGGCCAGGATCACGTTGCCGACGAGGAAGGTCTCCCCCAGGCTGAACATCCAGCGCCAGAATTCGGGGAGGAATTCGGTCCAGGGCTGCCGGCCCCAGTCGAAGTTGAATTCCGTCATGGCGCCGCCGTTGCCGCCCATGACCAGGCGGCCGATCTCATAGGCCGCCACGAAAATAAAAGGCCAGGTGAGGGGATTGGTGAGCAGGGTGGTGGCCACGGCCACGGGGAGGTTCACGCGGAACAGGATGGCCAGGATGGCCGCCGTCAGCATCTGGATGGGGCCGGGGATCAGGCCGCCGATCATGCCCGCCGCCACGCCCCCCGCCACGGAGTGCCGGTTCAGGTGCCACAGGTTGGGGTGCTTGAGCAGGGGCCGGGCCCAGCGCAGGTGGCGGTGTTCCCGCACCGTGGCATGGTCCGGCAGGTATTTGCGAAAGTGTTTGCGTGGCATGGGGGGATTGTATTGATCCGACGGAAAATCGGCGTGAATGGTCACTTCGGACGGGGCCGGGGCGGCAAGGTTCAATCACGGCGCAGTCTGGCGGACTAGTTGTTCCGGCTGGCCATCCTCGCCTTCGCCGCCGGCTGTGCCTGGCTCCAGACCCGGCCTGAACTGCCGCCCCTGGGCTGGGCGCCGGCCCTGCCCCTGGCGGGGGGCCTGCTGCTGGTCTGGGCGCCCCGGGGAGCCATGGCCTGGCCAAGGCGCGCCGCCGTCCTCGCCCTGGCCCTGGTGATGGGCTTCCTTTATGCCGCCTGGCGGGCGGACCTGCGGCTGGAGCAGGGACTGGATGCCCGCTGGGACGGGCGGGACGTGGTGCTGGTGGGCCGGGTGGCGGGCCTGCCGGAACAAACCCCCCATGGCCTGAACTTCGTCCTCGATGTTCAGGGGGTGCGCACCCCCGGCGCCCGGCCGCCGGACCGGTTGCGCCTGGGCTGGCATGCCTACGGCGACGACCCGCCGCCCCGCCTGAACGGGGGCGACTGCATCCGCCTCGCCGCGCGCCTGCACCGGCCCCACGGCAACCTCAATCCGGGGGGCTTCGACTACGAGGCCTGGTTGCTGGAGCGGGGCATCCGCGCCACGGGTTCGGTGCGGGGCGTGCCCGTGGCGGCGACGGGCTGTGGCGGCGGTGTGATGACCAGCGTGGACCGGGCCCGGGAATGGGTGCGTGGGCATTTGCGCCATGCCCTGAAGGACGCCCCCTACGCCGGGGTGGTCACGGCCCTGGCGGTGGGGGACCAGGACGCCATCCCGCCCGGCCAATGGACCCTGTTCCGCCAGACGGGGACGTCGCACCTTTTCTCCGTCTCCGGCCTGCACATCACCCTGTTCTCGGCCCTGGTCTACGCCCTGGTGCGCCTGGTCTGGCGCCGCATCCCCCGCCTCAACCTGATGCTGCCCGCCCAGCGGGCCGGCATCGCCCTGGGCCTGCTGGCCGCCGGGGGTTACACCCTGCTGGCGGGCTTCGGCATTCCCGCCCAGCGCACCCTGGCCATGCTGGCGGGGGCCGCCGCCGTGGCCTGGCTGGACCGGCGCCCCAGTCCCAGCCGCCTCCTGGCGGCGGCCCTGCTGGCGGTGGTGGTCCTGGACCCCTGGGCCGCCCTGTCCCCGGGCTTCTGGCTGTCCTTCGGCGCCGTGGCGGTGCTGCTCTGGTCCGGAGCCGGGCGCCTGGGGTCCCAGCCCGCCTGGCGCACCTGGGTGCGGGCCCAGTGGGCCGTCACCCTGGGCCTCACGCCCCTGCTGCTGGCCCTGTTCCACGAGGTCTCCCTGGTCTCGCCCCTGGCCAACGCCGCGGCCATTCCCGCCATCAGCCTGGTGGCCGTGCCTCTGGCCCTGCTGGCCGCGGCCCTGCCCTGGGATGGGCTGGCCCACCTGGCCCACGCCGTGGTGTGGGGCGTGATGTGGGTCCTGCAAGGCCTCGCGGCCCTGCCCCAGCCCGTGTTCCATGCCGCCGCCCCGGGGCCCCTCGCCCTGGCCCTGGCCGTGCTGGGGGCGGCGGTGCTGCTGCTGCCCCGGGGCTTCCCCGCCCGCTGGCTGGGCCTGGTGCTGTGCCTGCCCCTGTTCTTTCCCCGCCTGCCGGCGCCCGGGCAGGGCGAGGCCTGGATCACCGTGCTGGACGTGGGCCAGGGGGAGGCCATCCTGGTGCGTACCGCCCGGCATGCGTTGCTGGTGGACGCCGGCCCCCGCTTCCCTTCCGGCGAGGATGCCGGCGGGCGCATCGTCGCCCCCTACCTATGGTCCCGGGGCATCAACCGCCTGGATGGCCTGGTGCTCACCCACGACGACCTGGACCACAGCGGCGGCGTGGCCAGCCTGTTGCAGAGCCATGTCCCCGGCTGGTTCCTCACGCCCCTGGCGGGGATGGACCGGGACACCCTGGGAGATGCCGGGCGGGCGATCATGGCCCGCCGCCCGGACGCCATACCCTGCCGTGCCGGCCAACGCTGGGCGTGGGACGGGGTGATATTTCGCGTGTTGCATCCGCCATCCCACCACTACGCCATGGCGGGCTATGGCGACAACGACCGGGGCTGCGTGCTCCGCGTGGAGGCGGGCGGCAGGAGCGCCTTGCTGGCGGCGGACATCGAGCGCTTGTCGGAGATGAAC
Organism: uncultured Thiobacillus sp.; assembly: GCA_964599015.1. Taxonomy (GTDB): domain Bacteria; phylum Pseudomonadota; class Gammaproteobacteria; order Burkholderiales; family Thiobacillaceae; genus PFJX01. The sequence goes on along the minus strand of CAZREY010000173.1, from coordinate 3,262 downwards.
CTGGCGGAGCGGCGTGTGTTGGGGCCGGTTGATGTGCTGGTGGTGCCCCATCACGGCAGCAAGACCTCTTCCACGGCGGAGTTCCTGGATGCCGTGCGGCCCCAGCTGGCGGTGGTTCCCGTGGGGCATCGCAATCGGTATGGGCATCCCCATGGCGAGGTGCTGGCGCGGTATCGGGGGAGGGGGATTCCGTTGGTGAGGACGGATCGGGCGGGGGCGGTGGGGGTGGTGATGGGGGAGGGTGGTTTGTCTGTTGAAACCGCACGCAGCACTGAACGGCGGTATTGGCACAGTAGGTAGCCCCTCCCCCGCAAGCGGGGGAGGGGCTAAAGCCCCTGCGAAGGACGCTCAATTAGTGGCCTTTGCCTCCAACTCCTCCCACCGCCCCAGCATCTCCAACAACGCCTCCTCGATCTCCGCCGCCCGCCCATGCAATGCTGCGGACTTCACATGATCCGCATACACCGCCGGATCAGCCATCTGCCCCGCGATGTCCGCCTGTTCCGCCTCCAGGGCCTCGATCTGCCCCGGCAGGGCTTCCAGCTCCTTCTGCTCCTTGTAGCTGAGCCCCGCCTTCTTCGCCTTGGGCGCAGCCGGCGCAACAGGCTTGGACACAGCCGCCGGCTTGGCTACCGATGCAGCCTCCGCCAGCAGCCGCGGCCGATAGGCCAGCCAGTCCTCATAGCCCCCAGGCAGTTCCAGCAACCGGCTCTCGCCGGTGAAGACGATGCTCTGGGTCACCACGTTGTCCAGGAAGGCCCGGTCGTGGGAGACCAGGATCACCGTGCCGGGATAGTCCTGGAGCAGCTGCTCCAGCAGCTCCAACGTGTCGATGTCCAGGTCGTTGGTGGGCTCGTCCAGCACCAGCAGGTTGGCGGGGCGGGCGAACAGCCGCGCCAGCAGCAGGCGGTTGCGCTCGCCGCCGGAGAGGGCGCTGACCTTGGCCCGGGCCCGCTCCGGCGGGAAAAGGAATTCCTCCAGGTAGCCGATGACGTGCTTCTTCTGGCCGCCGATCTCCACGTAGTCGGAGCCGGGGGAGATGGTGTCGATGAGGGTGGCTTCCTCGTTGAGCACGTTGCGGAACTGGTCGAAGTAGGCCACCTGGAGATTGGTGCCGGTGCGCACCCGGCCTTCATCCGGCTTCAGGTCCCCCAGGATGAGGCGGATGAGGATGGTCTTGCCGCAGCCGTTGGGGCCGATGAGACCCAGCTTGTCGCCCCGCAGGATGCGGGTGGAGAAGTCCTTGATCAGCGGCTTGCCGGCGTAGCCGTGGCCCACGTGTTCCAGCTCCGCCACCAGCTTGCCGGAGCGTTCGCCGGCGTCCAGGGCGAAGCCCACCTGGCCCATGCGCGCCTGGCGGGCGGCCCGGTCCCGGCGCAGTTGTTCCAGGCGGCGCACGCGGCCTTCGTTGCGGGTGCGGCGGGCCTCGATGCCCTTGCGGATCCACACCTCTTCCTGCTTCCAGAACTTGTCGAATTTCCGGTTCTGTTGCGCTTCCACCTCCAGCTGTTCCGCCTTCCTGGTCTGGTAGGCGGAGTAGTTGCCGCTGTATTCCCGCAGCAGGCCCCGGTCCAGCTCGGCGATGCGGTTGGCCACGTTGTCCAGGAAGCGGCGGTCGTGGGTGATGAACAGCAGCGCGCCGTTGAAGGCGTTGAGCAGTTCCTCCAGCCAGGCGATGGCCTCGAAGTCCAGGTGGTTGGTGGGCTCGTCCAGGAGCAGCAGTTCCGGCTCCGCCACCAGGGCCCGGGCCAGGGCCACCCGCTGCTTCTGGCCGCCGGACAGGGTGTCCACCAGGACGTCCGCCGGCAGGCCCAGGCGCTGCAGGGTCTCTTCCACCCGGCTGTGGAGCCGCCAGGCGTCCTGGGCCTCCAGCTCGTGGGTCAGGCGGTCCAGCTCCGCCAGCAAGCCGGGGGTGGAATCGTGGGCGACCTGATGGGCAACCTCGTGATAGGCGGTGAGCAGGCGGCGGGCTTCCCCCACCCCTTCTGCTACGGCGTCGAACACGGTGTGGCCGGGCGCGAACTCCGGCTCCTGGGGCACGTAGCCCAGGCGCAGACCGGGCTGGTGCCAGACCTCGCCGGCGTCCGCGTGGATGGCGCGGGCGGCCACCTTCAGCAGGCTGGACTTGCCGGTGCCGTTGCGGCCGATGAGGCCGATGCGCTCGCCCTTGTCCACCACCAGGCTGGCGCCGTCCAGCAGGGGCCAGTGGCCGTAGGCCAGTTCGAGCTTGTCCAGGATGAGCAGGGGCATGGCGGGCGAAGAAAAAACGAAGGCGGCCGCGCCGCCTTCAACAGGAATGGAGCGGGATTCTACAGGGAGCCGCGGGCCTGGCCGGCGAATGTCTTCTCGTGCAGCTCCTGGCAGGCCGTGCAGCGGGTGGCGGCGGGGTTGGCCACCAGGCGGGCGGCGGGGATGGCCGCGCCGCAGTCCTCGCACATGCCGAAATCCGGGTTCTCCAGTCGGGCCGTGGCGGCCTCCAGCTCGCGCAACTGGCGGATCTCGTGGTCCAGGCGGGCGGCGGAAAGGTCCCCCAGGGTGACGGCCAGGGCCTCGTCGGAACTGTCCCCCGAGGCGCGTCCCAGGATCTCCGCGTACTGGGTCTGGCCGCTCTGTTCCAGGGCTTCCCGCATCTGGGCCAGCAGGGCGTCGCGTCGCGCGCGCAGGGCTTCGCCAATCCGCTCCAGGTCTTGCTTGCTGAGGTGGGTCATGGTGGTTCTTCGTCGGTTGGGTTGAAGACTTCTATGTCTCATTATGGGCTTCTGCCCCTGAGCCGCAAGGCCCATTTCCGCCTCCCGCCAGCCTGCCCGGAGCCTTCGGCAGCCGGCCGGGTTAGAATTGCGCACCCGCCTACGTAGCTCAGTGGATAGAGCATTCCCCTCCTAAGGGAAGGGTCGCAGGTTCGATTCCTGCCGTGGGCGCCACCCATCCATGAACACGGGCACCTCGCGGGTGCCCGTTTCTTTTCCGGCCGGCCGGCGCGGCTTACTGCCGGAATGCCCGCAGGTAATGGCCCTCGAACCAGCGCTTGGCCCAGTGGAACAGGCGGGAGGAGGGCAGCAGCAGGGAGCGCTTCATGTCCCGGTACACCAGGATGCCGGCGTCGATGGTGTCGACGATGCAGATCAGCTCCACCTTGGGCCGGGCCTGGGGGGCCTGGCCGTCCAGGGCCAGGAGCAGGTTCTCCGATGCCGCCCTGGCCTGCAGGTCCGCCATGTGGGCCTGCTTGGGCAGCCAGTCCGGGCCGGGGAAGCTGCCCGCGTCG
>CAZREY010000172.1:0-5905 GCA_964599015.1 uncultured Thiobacillus sp. | reverse complement strand
CCCTGCGTGAACAGGCTCATGTCGGCGACCTCGTCGAGGAAGATGGTGCCGCCGTTCGCGTGCTCGAACCTGCCGATCCGGATGCGGTCCGCGCCGGTGAAGGCCCCCTTCTCGTGACCGAACAGCTCCGACTCGAACAGGTTCTCCGTCATGCCCGAGCAGTCCACGGGCACGAAGGGCTTGCCGGAGCGGGGGCTCAGGTTGTGCAGGGTCTGGGCCGCCAGTTCCTTGCCCGTGCCGGATTCCCCCAGCAGCAGCACGGGCGTGTCCCGGGGGGCCACCCGGTGGATGAGTTCCAGCATGCGGTTGAAGGCGGGGGAGCGGCCCACCATGCCCGCCAGAGGGCGTTCCCCCTCCCGCCCCCGCAGGGGAATCATGCCCTCGATGTAGTACCGGGGCGCCCCGTCCGCATCCCGCAGGGGGATCAGTTCCACGTCCACGTATTCCTCGCCGTGGGGGGTGTGGTGCAGGTGCAGCACCCGGCTGGTCTTGCCGCTCTGGTCCGCCATGGCCCGGGGGCAGGACTCGCCGCACTGGTCGCAGGGCCGGTCGAAGTGGTGGGACACCTCGTAGCAGGCGCGGCCGATGAGACCCTCGTGGTCGCCGTATTCCGAGTAGTAGGCGCCGTTGGCGGCCAGGATGCGGAACTGGGCGTCCACCAGGATGCGGGGCCCCGGCAGGGCGCCCAGCAGGGAGATGATCTCGGGGGGGATGGCGTGGCGTTCGGGGTCCGGCATCGGCACAAGACAGAAATGACTTCGTTGGATGGGTTACGAGTCAATATTGACCCACTGGCGGCGGCCTCGGCAAGCGTTCTGCCACGGCCCGGCTTGTATCTGCCTGTTTATAAAGGAGATGGTCGTGCTGGGAGCGCCTGGCACGGCAGCTGCTATGGCCTGTCCGTCCCGTGCAAATACTTCCCCCGCCATGAAAATCGCCGTCGCCAGCCAGAACCGCAAGACCGTCACCGGCCACGCTGGCAAGTGCCGCAAATTCTGGATCTACGCATCGGATGGCGCCGAGGTCCTGGACAAGTCCTTGCTGGAACTGCCCAAGGAGCAATCCTTCCATGAAAGCCACGGGCGGTCCCACCCCCTGGACGGGGTCAACGTCCTGATCTGCGGCGGCATGGGCACGGGCCTGGCGGAGCGCCTGAAGTCCATGGGCATCCAGGGACTGGTCACCACGGAAACCGACCCGGACCGGGCCCTGGCCGCCTATCTGGCCGGCCGCTTGCCCCTGGGGGAGCCGGGAAGCCACGCGGTGGACCACGGCGAAGGCCATGACCATCACCATGCGCACCATCACGCTCATCATCACCAGGACGCGCCCCTGCAAACGGCCGTCGCCGCCATTCCCGTTTTCAACCACAAGGAATCGACATGAAGCAGACCCTGCTGCAGGAAAAATATCCCGTGTTCATCGCCGAGATCGGCAAGGACGAGACCCCCTGCAAGACCGTGGAGGACGTTGCCGCCTATCTCAAGGCCCGCATCGCCGAGAAGGAGAAGGTGGTGTTCATCGGCGTGTTCGATCACTATGCCCATACCAAGGGCATCGGCGGCGAGATCAACCCGGACATCCGGGGCGCCCTGGACGTGATCTTCTGCTTCGGCTTCGCCCTGCCCAACCCCCAGGTGCTGGCCGTGCGGCCCCGTTCCATCGGCGTGGCCGACATGGGCGACCACTTCCTGGTAAGTTTCCTGGAGGCCCCCATGAAGCCCGCCAACGAGGCCATGGAGGCCTGGGTGAAGGGCCTGCGGGACAAGGCCAATTGAAACACCGCCTTGCCGTTATTTGACGATTCCACCTTACGCCTGTCCGTCGGCAGGCCCTTTTCTGGAGACTCCCATGAATCTGACCCGCAATCTGTCCAAGCTGCTCCTGGCCTCCGCCTTCCTCTTCGCCCTGCCCGCCGGCGCCCAGGGCGTTCAGGCCAGCCAGGCCACCCAGGCCAATCCCCGCGCCATCGTCAAGGAGGACATGAGCCCCCACGACTTTCCCACCACGGTGAAGCGCCTGAAGGAGCAGCTGGCCAAGGACGGCTGGAACCTGCTCACCGAGATCGACCTGGGGGGGCGCATCGCCAAGAAGGGCGTGCAACTGCCCGGGGGCCTGGTGATCCTGGAGCTCACCAGCGGCGGCACGACCATCCCCCTGCTGAAGGACGAGTCCACCCGCTACGTGGCGGGCCTGATGCCCTGCAGCGTGTCGGTGTACGCCCAGGACAACGGCCAGGTGGTGGTGTCCCGCATGAACGCCAATCTCATGGCCGGCGCCATGGAACCCCGCATCGCCCAGGTGCTGGGCAAGTCCATGGCCAAGCTGGACGCCAGCGTGGCCGCGGCCCTGGCCGTCCAGTGAGCGACGCCCCGCTCAACCCCCCTGTGTGCCAGGCCGGCCCAGCCCGGCACCCCACCCCCATGGGAGATCCGATCATGCCTGTCCTCCTCGATCCCGCCTCCGGCCGTCCGCCGCGCCGACCCCGTCCCGCCTGGCTGGTGGCGTTGCTCGCCTGGGGCCTGTCCGCCCAGGCCGCCGACCTGGAAGTCAGCGTGGAGGGGGTGCGCGACGCCGCCGGCCAGGTGAAGGTGATGCTGTTCGACCGGGAGGAAGGCTTCCGCAAGGAAGACAAGGCGAGGCAGGTGCTGGCCCTGCCCGCCGCCGCCGGCCAGGTCGCGGGCGCGTTCAAGGCCCTCCCCGCCGGCCGTTACGCCGTCATCGCCTACCACGACGAGAACGGCGACGGCCGGCTCAACCTGCGTTTCGGCATGTTCCCCAAGGAGGGCTACGGCCTGAGCAACAACCCGAAGATTTCCGGCCCGCCCAGGTTCCGGGACGCGGCCTTCGACCTGGCCGAGGCGGGCGGCGCCGTCTCCATCCGCCTGGACTACTGACGCCGTGAAGCCCGCCTGACCGACCCGGCCGGTCCTGGCGGGCATCGGCTCCGGCACTCCCTTACCAAACCCACCATGAGGCCATCATGACCACCGCAACCGCGCGCCTGAAATACTTTCCCATCTCCTGGTTCGCCATGGTCATGGGCCTGGCCGGCTTCACCATCGCCCGGGGCCGGGCGGAAGGGGTCTTCGGCCGGCTCGCCGCCCTCGTCGTCATGCTGCTGGTGCGCACCGGCCAGGCGGTGCTGCGGCGGCAGATCCGCGTGGCAGGGCATTGAGGACGCTTTGCCCGGCCCCGGCTATGCTGGGATCAACCAGGAGGACATCATGTACAAGCACATTTTGGTAGCCATGGACGGCAGCCCCCACGGGGAAAAGGCCCTGAGACATGGGATGCAATTGGCGAAGGAGACGGGGGCGGCCTTGCGCATCCTCCATGTGGTGGACATGACCTGGATGCTGGTGGGCTCGGAATTCGCCATCGACACCACCCAGGTGGACGAAGCCCGCCGCCAGGTGGGGCAACGCATCCTGGACAAGGCCCTGGCCATGGCCGGGGACGCGGGCGTGGCGGCGGAAACCCGGCTGGTGCAGACCGACACCCCCGCCCAGCACATCGCCGACGCGGTGGCCGCCGAGGCCGCCGCCTGGCCCGCGGACCTGGTGGTGGTGGGCACCCACGGCTATCGCGGCTTCCGGCATCTGCTGCTGGGCAGCGTGGCGGAAGGGGTGGCGCGCATCTGCGCCACCCCCGTGCTGTTCGTTCGCTAGTGCCCCGTGGGCTGGATTCAGACGCCTTCCCGTTCCCCCACGGGTTCCGCGTCGTGGGTCTGGGGATGGGCGGTGCGCAGCCAGCCCGCTTCCGTGTCCAGGTAGATGGGCTTCTCCGTCTGCAGCATGTGCAGCAGGACACGGTAATCCTCATGATTCAGGTCGGAGAGGTGATACAGGTCGGTGAGGCGCAGGGCGCTGCGCAGGATGAGGCGGCCGGTACCGGCTTTGTCGTGGCTGCCGGAGGGCATCCACTCGGCGTAGTAATTGCTGATTTGCACCACGGCCATGATGGACCTCCTTTGCAAGGAAAGACTTGGACAGATGCGCCTTCATTTTCAATCTAGCCCCATCCTGGCCGGAGCCTGGCCATGGCTGAGCACCTGCCGGTGAGGGTGGCATGACACAGGACATCGCCTTCGGCCCCGTGCCCTCCCGCCGCCTGGGGCGCAGCCTGGGCATCAACAACATTCCGCCCAAGCATTGCAGCTATTCCTGCGTGTACTGCCAGGTGGGGCCCACCCGCCAAGCGGAAATCGCACCCCGGCCCTTCTACCCGCCGGAAGAAATCCGCCGCCGGGTGGAGGCGCACCTGGCGGCCGTGACGGCGCGGGGGGAGCGGGTGGACTACCTGACCTTCGTGCCCGACGGCGAGCCCACCCTGGACAGCGGCCTGGCGCAAGCCATCGCGGGCCTGAAGGGCCTGGGCCTGCCCGTCGCGGTCATCTCCAACGCCTCCCTCGTCTGGCGGCCGGAGGCGCGGGAGGCCCTCATGGCGGCGGACTGGGTGAGCCTCAAGGTGGACAGCCTGGAGGAGGCCGCCTGGCGCCGCGTCAACCGGCCCCACCCCGGGCTGGAGCTGGGGGCCATACTGGACGGCATTCGCGGATTCGCCTCCGGGTACCGGGGCATCCTGGTGAGCGAGACCATGCTCATCGCGGGCCTCAACGACGACGAGACGGCCACCGCCGACCTGGGCCGCTTCCTGGCGGAGATCGGTTTCCGGCGCGCCTACCTGGCCGTGCCCATCCGCCCGCCCGCCGTGGCCGGCCTCCACGGCCCGGACGAAGCCGTGCTCACCCGCGTCCACCAGCAATGGACGGCCCTGGGCGTCGACGTGGAACTGCTCACCGGCCACGAAGGCGAGGACTTCGCCTTCGGCGGCGACCTGGAGGGGGAACTGCTGGCCCTGACCGCCGTGCACCCCCTGCGGCAATCCGCCCTGGACGCCCTGCTGCGCAAGGCCGGCGCCCATCCGGCCGTGGTGGAGGCCATGCTGCACGACGGCCGCCTGAAGCAGGTGATCCATGCCGGCGAAACCTTCTACCTGCGCCCCCCGGCCCGTCCGGACAACGAATAACCATCCCCCTGAATCAGCGAAAAAGGAACCCGTTCATGTCTCCAACGCCACGCATCGTCATCCTGGGCGCCGGCTTCGCCGCCCTCACCGCCGTGCGGGAACTGCGCAAGCGGGCGCCCAAGGCCCGCCTCACCCTGGTGGCCCCCAGGGCCGAGTTCGTCTACCTGCCCAGCCTGATCTGGATTCCCTCCGGCCTGCGCAAGGGTTCGGACCTGGTGCTGCCCCTGGACCGGTTTTTCAAGGACCACGGCGTGGAGTTCGTCGCCGGCCGGGTCACGGGCCTCAAGGACGGCGGCCGCACGGTGGTCACCGACGCGGGTGAAGTGCAAAACGACGCCCTGCTCATCGCCACCGGCGGGCGTTTCATCAAGAAGCTGCCGGGCATCGAGCACGCCCTGACCCTGTGCGAGGGCGTGGCCTCGGCGGAGGCCATCCGGGACCGGGTTGACGCCATGCAGGGCGGGCGCATCGCGCTGGGTTTCGGCGGCAATCCCAACGAGCCCTCCGCCATGCGTGGCGGCCCCATGTTCGAGCTGCTCTTCGGCCTGGACACCCACCTGCGCCAGCAGGGCAAGCGGGACAGGATCGAGCTCACCTTCTTCAATGCCGCCGCCGAGCCGGGCAAGCGCCTGGGGGAAAAGGCCGTCTCCGGCCTGCTGGCGGAGATGGCCCGCAGGCGCATCGACACCCACCTGGGCCACAAGCCCCTGGGCTTCTCGGAAAAGGGCGTGGACACGGAAGGCGGCCACGTCAACGCCGACCTGATCCTGTTCATGCCCGGCCTCACGGGCCCCGTCTGGGCGCCCGACTCGGGTCTGCCCCTCTCGCCCGGCGGCTTCTTCAAGGCGGACGAATTCTGCCGGGTGGAGGGCGC
>CAZREY010000171.1:0-5908 GCA_964599015.1 uncultured Thiobacillus sp. | reverse complement strand
CGCCCACGACGAAATCCGCCAGCAGGTGCGTGCCGCTTACGGCGCCGTGGCCCGGGCCGACAGCGCCTGCGGCTGTGGCCCCGCCTCCGGCTGCTGTGCACCCTCCGACCAGACCGTGGCCGACCTGCTTTCCAAAGGCATCGGCTACAGCGCCGAAGAAACCGCCGCCGTCCCGGAAGGCGCCAACCTGGGTCTGGGCTGCGGCAACCCCCAGGCCATTGCCGCCCTGAAGCCCGGCGAGACCGTGCTGGACCTGGGCAGCGGCGCCGGCTTCGACTGCTTCCTGGCCGCCCGCCAGATAGGAAAAACAGGACACGTCATCGGCGTGGACATGACCCCGGACATGGTCAGCAAGGCCCGGGCCAATGCGGTGAAGGGGGGCTACGCCAACGTGGAATTCCGTCTGGGAGAGATCGAGCACCTGCCCGTGGCCGATGCCAGCGTGGACGTCATCATCAGCAACTGCGTCATCAACCTGTCGCCGGACAAGGCCCAGGTGTTCCGGGATGCCTTCCGGGTGCTGAAGCCCGGTGGCCGCCTGGCCATTTCCGACATCGTGCTTACCGCCGAACTGCCGGCGGACATGCGGGCCGAGGTGGCCCTCTACACCGGCTGCGTGGCCGGCGCCGCCGACGTGCCCGGCCTGGAAGCCCTGCTGGCCGCCGCCGGCTTCACCGCCATCCGCATCGCCCCCAGGGACGCCAGCCGGGAATACATCCGGCACTGGGCCCCCGGACGGGGCGTGGAAAATTACATTGCATCGGCCAGCATCGAGGCCGTCAAACCGGAGTAAGCCCATGAAAAACATCAAGGTCCTGGGCAGCGGCTGCCGCAACTGCGAAACCACCGCCAATCTCATCGGGGAAATCGCCGCCGCGAAAGGCATCGCCATCCAGTTGGAAAAGGTCACCGACATGGCCGCCATCCTGGGCTACGGCGTCATGAGCACGCCGGGCGTGGTGGTCGACGGCCGGGTGGTCCACGCCGGCGGCGTGCCGGACCGGAGGAAGATCGAGTCCTGGCTGGGCAGCTAACCCGGCGCCATCTCAGAGGTCGCCATTGGCGGCGGCCACCATGATCAGTTCCATCTTGTCGCGGATGTCCTTGGCGCCTTTGACGAGCTCGGGGCTCAGGGCCATGGTGCCCTCGTAGCCCGCCACCCAGTCCATGTTCCAGTCCAGCATCATCACCCAGATGTTCTTGTCGCTGTCTTCCATGACGGCGATGCGGCAGGGCAGGAACACCAGGAACTCGGGGCTGATCTTGAGCAGGTCCCGGCCCACGGCGATGTCGCAGAAGCTGTGCACCTCGATGCGGGGCGCCTCCGTGTCCCCCAGCACGGCGTGGAAATCCTTCCACATCAGGTTGGAGCCCACGTATTTGAAGTTGTGCTTGTTGGCCGCCAGCATCATGGAGTCCATCACGTCGTCGAAGCTGAGCCCCGGCCTGGCCTTGATCTTGTGGGCGAACCAGTTCATGGCGTCCGGCATGGACATGCGCATGAAACTGGTCATCATGGGCATCATCATCTGCATCATCTGACGCGTGTTGGCCTGGGGGATGTTGGGCCGCATGGTGTAGGGCTTGATGTTCTGCACCTGGGGCTGGCCCACCAGGGGCATGGGCATGCCGATGAGGGGGATGTAGAGGGGTGCGCCCGGCTGGGGCACGTGTTGCAGCCAGGGATTGCCATGGGGATAGGCCGTGGGCTGCTGCGCCAGGGCCGGGACGGCCAGGAGCGGCGCCAGGATCAGGGGGGCGAGCCATCCCAGGATGGCGTTCCGGGTGCGTGCAATAGGCGTGGACAATGCCGTCTTCCTCCTTGGCCAGCTGCAAGGCCGCCAATCTCGCACGATCTCATCACGCGTTCCGCTGAAACCCCCTGTTTTTTTGATCGAAATCAAAGATCCGGGCTGCCCGCCCATCCCCCCGGGGGCTCATTTCTCGCCCAGCAGCGCCTCGAGACGGGCCACGGTCTCCGGCGCGTCCCATTCGATGGAGCCGAACAGGCCCATGCGCACGCGCCCCCGCTTGTCCACCACGTAGCTGGTGGGAAACACGAAGGCTTGCCAGGGTTTCAGGCTGGTGCCCTCCTCATCCAGCAGGATGGGGAAGTTCACGGGGGTCTGCAGGAGAAACGCGTGGATGGCCTCGGCGCTGTCACCGGCGTTCACCCCCAGGATGGCGAAGGGCTGGCCATGCATGAGCTGGTTCAGCCGGTTCATGGAGGGCATTTCCTTGCGGCAGGGGGGGCACCAGGTGGCCCAGAAGTTCACCAGCACCACCTTGCCGCGCAGCTGCTCCAGGTCCGTGGTGCCGCCGCCCAGGGCGGGCAGGACCAGGGGCGCGGCGGACCTGGGCGCCAGGTCCTTGAGTTCGGCGGCCTGGGCATGGATGCCCAGGCCCAGGGCCAGCAGCATGGCGAGAACGCGGATCACGGCTGTTTGTCTCCTGTTACGTCTTGCAGCAATTGCCACACGGTGTCCCCCAGCCTGGCGCCGGCGGCCATTTCCTGCTCCGTGGCATCCGCGCGGCGATAGAAGCCGTCCCGCATGCCCGGCAGGACGGTGAGCCGGACCCGGCTGCCGGCGGCCTCCAGCCGCTCCTTCAGGCGATCCCGCCACCAGTCGCCGGCGGAGGACTTGGGCACCAGCACCGCCAGGCGCTGGCGGGTGGCATCCACCACGGCGGCGTAGTCCGGTTCTGCGCCCGCCTCCAGGCCCCGGTACAGCAATGGGAAGAGCAGGACCGCGCCTGACGTGGCCACCCCCAGCCGATCCCGGGCATCCCGGGCGGCCCGCAGAGCCAGGTCGGCGGTATGGCCGGAGGCCAGCAGCAGCAGGGGACGGTCAGGATGGCGCTGGCGGATGGCCGCCAGCCAGTCCCCCAGGTCCCGGTCCGGCACCTTGGCCATGCTGCCCGGCAGCTGGGGCAGGAAGTAAGGGGCCAGCCAGTCCGTGAGCCAGACCTCAGCCCCCTTCTCCGCCAGGCCCGCCGCCGCCCGCCGCTCGGCCTCCACCTCGCCGTACTGGCCGGTGAACCACAGCAGCAGGGGGCCTTGCGGGGCGGGGTAGTGGCGGCTGACCACCTCCACGCCGGAAGGCAGGGCAATGGCCCGCTCCGCCTCGGCCCAGGCGGCGGCGGAGCAGAGCAGACTGACGAGAAAAACGAACAGGGAACGCGGCATGGTGCGCGTTATACGGCGACCCTGGCGGAGCGGCAATCCGCCAAACCTACCGGTTCACGTCCACCACATAGCGGCCGGTCACGCCGCCGGCCAGGAGACGTTCCGCCGCCGGGACGGCCTCGCCGAGGCCGATGGTGTGCGCCATGCCGGCCAGGTCGGCGGCGGTGATGTGTTGCGCCAGCAGGGCCCAGGCGGCCTGGCGGCGGGACAGATCGGCGTAGACGGAATCGATGCCGTACAGGGTGACGCCCCGCAGGATGAAGGGCGCCACGCTGGCGGGAAAATCCATGCCCATGGCCAGGCCGCAGGCGGCCACGGCGCCATGCCGCTTCACCCGGGCGCAGGCGTTGGCCAGGGCGTGGCTGCCCAGGGCATCCACCACACCGGCGAAGTGCTCCTTTTGCAGCGGCTTGCCGGGAACGGCGAAATCGGCCCGGTCCAGCACCTCCGCCGCGCCCAGGGCCTTCAGGTAGCCCGCGCCCGCCGCCTTGCCCGTAAGGGCGGCCACCGGGAAGCCCAGTCCGGCCAGCAGCCTGACCGCCACGGAACCCACCCCGCCGGTGGCGCCGGTCACCAGCACCGGCCCGTCCTCCGGCTTGAGGCCGTGGCGCAGCAGGGCCTGTACGCACAACGCCGCCGTGTAGCCGGCGGTGCCCAGGGCGGCGGCATCGAAGGTCGAGAAGGGCGCGGGGATCTTCACCACCCACTCGCCCGGGACCCGCGCATACTGGGCCAGGCCGCCCCAGCGGGTCTCCCCCAGGCCCCAGCCGTTCACCGTGACCGCATCCCCGGGCGCGAAACCGGGTCTGGACGAACTCTCCACCACCCCGGCGGCGTCAATGCCCGGCACCATGGGCCAGGCCCGCACCACGGGCGAACGGTTGGCGATGGCCAGAGCGTCCTTGTAGTTCAGGCAGGAATGGCTGACACGGATCAGGACATCGCCCTCCGGCAACCGGGCCGTGTCCAAGTCGGACAGGCGGACGGCGAACGCGGGCTGGTTTTCCAGCAGCAGGGCCTTGAAGGTCATGGCGGGCTTTCGGGGGGAAGAAGCCGCGGATGGTGCGGCGTACCCCCGGACCAGCGCAAGGCCCGGTCAGTGGAGGTGCATGCCCGCGCAGAGGATGCCGGGATCATTGGCGCCCGTGGCGGCCATGGTCTCCAGGTTGCGCAGCACCAACAGGCTGGCGGCCTCCATCTTGCCCAGCTCCTCCAGGCCCGCCGCGTGCTCGCCCGCGTGGAAATGGCGTATGGCCTGGACACCGTGGCCGTGCACCGCCATGTGGGGCGACTCCACCTCCTTGTAGCCGGGCAGCTTGGAGAAGCAGCTCCGGCCGTCGCCTTCGTAATACCACTTGCCCAGGCGGCAGGCGGTATGGCTGGCGAAATCGCCTTCCTGCTTGTCCGAAAGACCCAGGAAGACCTTGTATACCTCCATCTTGTACACCAGGTGGTCCACCTTGGCCGTCTCCACGAAGCTGCGCAGGGCGCTGGCGGCGATGGTGCCCACCATGTCGTTGGAGGACCCCATCAGGGCCCGCATGCCCTGGTGGGCCCGGTCGCCGTTGGCGCTGATGGCACTCGTCTGGGTCGGGTCCACCATCACCTGGGAGCGGACCTGTTCGGCCTCTTCCTGCACTGTCCGGACCAGCTGGGAAATCTCGTCCGTGGCGCGGCGGGTGCGTTCCGCCAGCTTCCTCACCTCGTCGGCCACCACGGCGAAGCCGCGCCCGTACTCCCCCGCCCGGGCCGCCTCGATGGCCGCGTTCAGGGCCAGCAGGTTGGTCTGCTCGGCGATGTCGTGGATCAGTTGCACGATGCCGCTGATCTCGCCGGTGCGGCCGTGCAGCTGGGTCACCGCGTTGGCGGTCTGGTTGAGGCGTTCGACGAAGCCCCCCAGGCTGCCGGCCATCTGGGTGATGACGTCCAGATTGGCGCCCACGTTCTGGCAGGCCGAACCCACCTTTTCCGTCTCCTGCTTCATGGCCTGGGCCAGGGCCGACAGGGAGGACTGGGATTCCTTCATGGAGTCGCTGAAGCTGCCTATGTGCCGGGCCACGCCCGTCAGCAACTGGACCCGGGCATCGCTGCCGGCCGACTCGGCGTGCCGCGTCCGGCTTTCCGCCAGGGCGGCTTCCAGTTGGGCGCGCAGGGAAGCGTTTTCCTGCTCCAGTTCCCGCGTGCGCTCCTGCATGACGTTCTTTTTGTTGTTTTGACCGAAGAACATGAATTCCCTCCGTAGTCCCCATGGACAGCCCTGATATCGGCAGGTCCGCCGAAAACTTCAGCAAATCGAATCCGCGGAGGGTGAGCGTGGTGTTCAGCGCGTCAGGCCGCCGTGCCCCGGCCGTTCAGGGCCGAGATGGCGCCCCGCATGCGCCACACCATGTAGAGCCCCGGCACCGCCGCCGCCACGGAGAACAGGAAGAAGGCGGGCCAGCCCACGGATTCCGACAGCACGCCGGACACGGGGCTCACGTAGATGCGCCCCACCGCCGCCAGGGCCGAGAGCAAGGCGTAATGGGTGGCGCTGAAGCGGTGGCTGCACAGGCCCATGAGCAGGGCCACGAAGGCCGCCGTGCCCATGCCGCTGGAGATATTCTCGAAGGCGATGGCCGCCATGAGCAGGCCATCGATCTCCGAGGCCATGTCCAGGGCCACGAATCCCAGGTCGAAGGGTGGCAGGACGAAGCTGCCCCAGGCCCCCTTGCCCAGCACCGC
>CAZREY010000170.1:5106-6008 GCA_964599015.1 uncultured Thiobacillus sp. | reverse complement strand
GGACAAATACCAATACAAGCTGCGCTGGCTGGATGCCCTCATCGCCTGGCTGAAGGATGAACTGGCCCGCCATCCCCGACTGGCCCTGCTGGGGGACTACAACATCGCCCCGGAGGACCGGGACGTGCACGACCCGGTGGCCTGGGTGGGCAATGTGCTGGTGTCGGAACCCGAGCGGGAGCGCTTCCGCGCCCTGGAGGCCCTGGGGCTGAAGGATGCCTTCCGCCTGTTCGAGCAGCCAGAGAAGAGCTTCTCCTGGTGGGATTACCGGGCCGCCGGGTTCCGTCGCAACCTGGGCCTGCGCATCGACCACATCCTGCTGTCGGCGCCTCTGGCGCGCAAATGCACCGCCTGCTCCATCGATAAGGAACCCCGCAAGCTTGAGCGGCCCTCGGACCACACGCCGGTATGGGCATCCCTGGCTATTGCCACGGACTGCCACTAAACTAACACCGATTAGTCCAATAGGGGCGCACCGTGCTCACCGTTAACATCCACGAAGCAAAAACCCATCTTTCCCGCTTGCTGGAACAGGCAGTGAACGGTGAACCGTTCATTATCGCCAAGGCCGGAAAACCACTGGTCAAGGTAGAGGCTGTGACGCCGGAAAACCTGCCCAAGTCGCGCCGTCTAGGTTTCATGGCTGGAGAAATCCAGATCCCGGATGACTTCGATACCCTTGGCCAGGCGGAAATCGAGACCCTGTTCCACGGGGGCGCCACGTGATCTATTTGCTGGATACCCACATGGTGCTGTGGGTGGCCAGCAATAGCCCAAGGCTGTCCGCGTCGGCCCGTACCCTGCTCGATGACTCCGCCCACGAGTTCGTCTTCAGCGCCGCCAACCTATGGGAAATCACGATCAAGCAAGGGCTTGGGCGTGAGGATTTCAGTGTGGATGGA
>CAZREY010000170.1:1207-5096 GCA_964599015.1 uncultured Thiobacillus sp. | reverse complement strand
GGTATCGGGAAATAGCGGTCAGCGGCGAACATGCCCTCGCCGTCGCCAGCCTGCCTAATTTGCACAAAGACCCGTTCGATCGCCTGCTGATCGCCCAGACCCGCGTGGAAGGCATCCACCTGCTGACCCACGACGCCACCCTGGCGCAATACGGCGACGGCATAACCTTGGTTTAGCTGAGCCCCGCCATGCAGGAAGCCCTGTTCCCCGAACTCACCGACCAGGCCATCTCCAGCGAGGTGCTGCTGGAGAAGTACGCCAAGGGGGACGAGAAAAACATCACCGACGTGCGTGCCCGGGTGGCCCGGGCCCTGGCCTCGGTGGAGAAGAAGGCGGACCGGGCCAAGTGGGAGCGCCAGTTCTTCGCCGCCATGGAGACGGGCTTCATTCCCGCCGGGCGCATCAACTCCGCCGCCGGCACGGAACTCCAGGCCACCCTCATCAATTGTTTCGTGCAGCCTGTGGGGGATGCCATCTCCGGCGAGGTGGACGGCCGGCCCGGCATCTACGTGGCCTTGGAGGAGGCGGCCGAGACCATGCGCCGGGGCGGGGGCGTGGGCTACGACTTCTCCGCCATCCGCCCCAGGGGCGCCCTGGTGAAGGGCACCCAGTCCCGGGCCAGCGGCCCCGTGTCCTACATGCGGGTGTTCGACCGCTCCTGCGAGACGGTGGAATCCGCCGGTTCCCGCCGGGGCGCCCAGATGGGCGTCATGCGCTGCGACCACCCGGACATCGAGCTGTTCATCCACGCCAAGGACCAGGGCGACCTGAAGAACTTCAACATCTCCGTGGGCCTCACCGACGCCTTCATGCAGGCGGTGGAGGTGGACGGGGACGTGGAACTGACCCACAAGGCCGAGCCCGGGGCCGAGCAGAAGGCCGCCGGCGCTTTTCTGCGCGGCGACGGCCTGTGGGTCTACCGCAGGATGCGGGCCCGGGACCTGTGGACCCAGATCATGGCCTCTACCTATGACCACGCCGAGCCCGGCGTGCTGTTCATCGACCGCATCAACCGGGACAACAACCTGGCCTACTGCGAGACCATCGAATCCACCAACCCCTGCGGAGAGCAACCCCTGCCCCCCTACGGCTGCTGCTGCCTGGGCTCCGTGAATCTCACCCGCTTCGTCACCCAGGCCTTCAGCGACCACGCCACCTTCGATTTCGACGGCCTGGGCCATATCCTGCCCACCTGCGTGCGGGCCCTGGACAACGTGCTGGACCTGACCGCCTGGCCCCTGAAGAAGCAGCGTGAGGAGGCCATGGCCAAGCGCCGGGTGGGCCTGGGCTTCACCGGCCTGGGAGACGCGCTGGTGATGCTGAATCTGCGCTACGACAGCCCCGAGGCCCGGACCTTCGCCACGAAAGTCGCGGCCTTCATGCGGGACAACAGCTACCGGGCCTCGGTGGAACTGGCCAGGGAACGGGGCGCCTTCCCCCTGTTCAACGCGGACCTGTACCTGGCCGGCGGAAACTTCGCCTCCCGGCTGCCGGAAGACTTGAAAACGGCGATTCGCGCCCACGGCCTGCGCAATTCCCACCTGCTGTCCATCGCCCCCACGGGCACCATTTCCCTGGCCTTCGCCGACAATGCCAGCAACGGCATCGAACCTCCCTTCTCCTGGGCCTACACCCGCAAGAAGCGGGAGCCGGACGGCAGTTGGAAGGAGCACCAGGTGGAGGACCACGCCTGGCGCCTCTACCGGGAACAGGGCGGCGATGTCGCCCAACTGCCCAGTGCCTTCGTGACCGCTTTGGAGATTTCCGCCCTGGCCCACATGGACATGGTGGCCGCCGTGGCGCCCTACGTGGATTCCGCCATTTCCAAGACCGTGAACGTGCCGGCGGACTACCCCTACACAGAATTCGAGGACCTCTACTTCGCCGCCTGGAAGGCTGGCCTCAAGGGTCTGGCCACCTACCGGCCCAACGCCGTGCTGGGCAGCGTGCTGTCCACGGGCGAGGAGAAACCCGCCGTCGACAAGCCCAAGGCCGCCGCCCCCCAGGACTTCGTGCTCTCCGACGTGAACCGCCGCATCGAGATCAAGGCCCTGCCCGCCCCCGTGCTGGACAGCCTGAAGTGGCCCGGCCGGCCCAAGCTGCCCGGCGGCAACCCGGCCTGGAGCTACATGATCGACAGCGAACACGGCAGCTTCGCCCTGTTCGTGGGCAATACGGAACCGAGCGAGACCGACGGACGGGCCTGGCCCTTCGAGGTGTGGGTCAACGGCGCCGAGCAGCCCCGGGGCCTGGGGGCCGTGGCCAAGACCCTGTCCATGGACATGCGCGCCAACGACCGGGGCTGGCTCAAGCTCAAGCTGGACACCCTGGCCCGGACCCGGGGGGACGACGCCTGCGTCATCCCCTTCCCGCCGGACGGGGAGCCCCGCCAGATGCCCAGCCAGGTGGCGGCCATGGCCCAGTTGCTGCGCTGGCGCCTGGACGAGTTGCATGCCCTGGACGGGGAGAGCGATTCCGCCCTGCTGGACGCCCTGTTCTCCCACAAGGAGCCCAAGACCGGCACCGACGGCACCCTGTCCTGGACCGTGGACGTGCTCAATCCCCATACCGGCGACGACTTCGTCTTGGGCCTGAAGGAGATCGCCCTGCCGGATGGCGTCACCCGCCCCTATTCCGTGTGGCTGGCCGGCGACTACCCCCGCGCCCTGGACGGCCTGTGCAAATTGTTATCCCTGGACATGCGGGTCATGGACCCGGCCTGGGTGGGCATGAAGCTCAGGAAGCTGCTCAACTACCCGGAACCCCTGGGGGACTTCATGGCCTTCGTGCCGGGAGAGAGCAAACAGGCCACCTGGCCCTCCACCGTGGCCTATGTGGCCCGGCTCATCATCCACCGCTACGCCATGCTGGGCATCCTCACCGAAGACGGCTTGCCGGTGAAGGAGATGGGCATCCTGCAGACCCCCGCCCTGCCCGCCCACGCCGGCGAGCAGCCCACGGTGCTCAAGGGCCGCCGCTGCCCCGAGTGCGGCAACGAGACGGTGATCCGCAAGGACGGCTGCGACTTCTGCACCGCCTGTGGCGCGGTAGGGGCCTGCGGCTGAATCCGTGATCCGTGGTCTGGAGGCGGCCGATAGAATCCAACTTGACGGGCATGGCGAATGCCACCCCAGGAACCATGAAACAACCGGTAGGAGCGGCGCTTGCGGCGCGAAGCCATTCGGCTCGCAAGCGAGCCTCCTACCACGTTGTTTCACGCTAACACCACACAAGGAAGCTGCCCATGACCTTCTACCTCCTCACCCTCGTCCATGTCCTCGCCAGCATCGTCTGGATCGGCGGCATGTTCTTCGCCCACCAGTGCCTGCGGCCCGCCGTCCTGGCCACCCTGGAACAACCGCCCCAGCGCCTGGCGCTGTGGAACGCGGTGTTCGCCCGCTTCTTCCCCTGGGTGTGGGCCAGCGTCATCGCCCTGCTCCTGACGGGCCAGGTCCTGATCCTGAACATGGGCGGCATGGGTGGGGTGCCGGTGCAGATCCACGTCATGGCGGGCATCGGCTATCTCATGGCCGCCATCTACGCCTTCATCTTTTTCGTGCCCTACGCCGCCCTGAAGAAGGGCGTGGCGGCCGGGGACTGGCCCGCCGCCGGCGCCGCCCTGAACCGCATCCGCGTGCTGGTGGGCACCAATCTGGTCCTGGGCATCCTCAACGTGGCCGTGATCTTCATCGCCCCCACCTTGAGGTGACCTACCGCAGCCTGGAGGAGGCCGAAGGCCGAGTCCGGGAATGCAGCGGTCTCCCTGGACTTGCTTCGCTCCTCCAGGCTACTTTTCAGCGGTACAGGGGCAGGGCCGCGATGCGTGCCTCGATCTTGTCTTCCATGGCCCGGTAGGCGGGGGCGTCCACGTCGCCGAATCGACGCTGGA
>CAZREY010000170.1:0-1197 GCA_964599015.1 uncultured Thiobacillus sp. | reverse complement strand
CCTTGGCCACGAAGAAGCAGACGAGCGACCACACCGGCAGGTCGTCCACCGGGGGGAAGAAGGCCCGGGCGTCCTTTTTGCCGGCCAGCATGCCCTGGACCCGCCGCGCCTCCCGGGCTGAGCGGGTAGCCGCCTCCCCCAGCCGGCTGCCCGCCCGGTCCGCCGCCAGGTCATTGAAGGAAAAGCCGCTGCCCTCCCGGGCGTCCCGGAGTTCCTTGTAGAGCCCCGCCACATTGGAAAACCCTTCGCCCCCCGTGGCCGCCAGGAAGGCGGAGAGGGCGAAGTGCTGGGCCAAATCCGCGCGCCCGTCCAGACGGATGCCGCTGCCGCCGCGCCGCAAGCCCAACACGCCCCCCACCGTCACCAGGCGCGTGCCCAGCACCCGTTCCGCCACGGCGGTGAGGGCGGCGCGGTTTTCCACCACCGGGTCGCCCCGGGCCGAGCGTTCCCGGGCCAGGGCGAAGGCCCGGCCCAGCAGGGGGGCGAATTCCCGTCCGGCCCGGCCGGCCAGGTTTTGCCGGTGGGCTTCCAGGGCTTGCGCGTCCAGGCCCGCGCCCTGGGCCATGGCCGCCTCCAGGGCCTTGCCGCGCCAGACGAAGGTGAGGTACAGGCGGCCTTCCTCCAGCCGGGCGGCCTGGAGCATGTCCCGGGCCACCGCGTAGTGGGGCGCCACGGGGGAGAGGGCCAGTCCCCAGCCCAGCACAGGGCCCGCCAGACCGGCGGGCAGGGGCAGGGTGCCCAGGCGCAGGCTTGCGGGAGCCAGCAGCTTGCCATCGGGACGCAGCACCAGTTCCATGTTGAGATAGCGGGGCACCGGCAGCCCGGGCAGACGGGCACCGGTCCGGACCCTCAGGGCATCGCGCTCGACGGACACCGCCGCCCCCGCCAGGCCCAGGCGCCCGGCCAGGTAGCTCAACCCAAGGTTCATATCCCGGCCGGACAGGATCACCCGCCGCTCCTGGCCTTCCCGCAGATTGCCCAGTGCCAGGGATTTCCACACCCGGCGCCCTCTTTCCAGGTCCGCCACCGATACGTTGGCCCGCACGCCCGAGGGTGGGGAGGGGGACGTGGCCAGCGCCAACAACAGGGCCAGGGTGGCCAGGGGCAGGACGACCAGCAGGCTGAACTTCAGCAGGAAGCGCGTCATGCCCCGGCGCCGTAGCCCTTGAACCTTTCCAGCACCTCGGCCATTTCCGC
>CAZREY010000169.1:0-6019 GCA_964599015.1 uncultured Thiobacillus sp. | reverse complement strand
AACCCCCTTCGAACCCCCGTCCCCGGACGCGGCGAAGCCCAAGACCGCTGCTTCGGAACCCGCACCCCTGGCCGCGGAAGCGACCGTCACGGCAAAGCCGGCATCCCCCCAGGGCGGCAGCCCCGTGCCCGCGGAACCCACGCCCACCAGTCCGCCTCCGCCCCCCAAGGCCGTAGCGCCCGAGCCGCCCCGGGAGGATAAGAAACCGGTGGCCAAGCCCGCGCCGGAGGCCAAAAAGGTGGAGCCGGCCCCCCTCAAGTCCGATCCGGTCTTTGCCAGCAAGGGGTATTACCTGCAGTTGGGAGCCTTCGGCAGCGAGGTGAATGCGAAGGCCCTTCAGGCCAAGGTGACCGCGGCCGGCTTCAATGTGGGCATGACGGACAGCAATGGCCAGTACCGCGTCCGGGTAGGCCCCATCCCCGACAGGGACAAGGCCATGGAAACCCTGGCCAGGCTCAGAAGCAAGGGCTTCAGTCCCGTCATGATCGGTCCATGAGCGGACTGGACATCCTGGTGCTGGGCATCCTGGCCGGATCCACCCTCCTGGGCCTGATGCGTGGCCTGGTGAAGGAGGTGTTCTCCCTGGCTGCCTGGATACTGGCCTTCATCGGCGCCCGTATCTTCGGCCCCCCCCTGGCCCATCTGCTGCCCGGGGCCGACAACCCGGCCATCCGGTACGGCATGGCCCTGGTCCTGGTGTTCATCGTCATCCTGATCGGGGCAGGGCTCGCGGGCAGTCTCCTGGCGGGACTGGTCCGGTGGGCGGGGCTGGGAAGCTATGATCGCCTGCTGGGCGTGATGTTCGGCCTGTTGCGCGGTGGCGCGGCGGTGGTGGCCCTGGCCCTGCTGGCTGGGCTGACGGCCCTGCCCAAGACCCAGGCATGGCAGACGGCCATGAGCCGGGAGCCCCTGGAAGCGGCGGTGCAGCGGGTGATTCCCTGGCTGCCGGGCGACATCTCGGTCCTCATCAAGTATTCCTGACGCGTAAGGTCCTCTCCATGTGCGGCATTCTCGGCATCGTCTCCCAACAGCCCGTCAACCAGATGCTTTATGACGGGCTGCAACTGCTTCAGCACCGGGGCCAGGATGCCGCGGGCATCGTCACCATGGACGGCAGCATGTTCCACATGCACAAGAATCTGGGCATGGTGCGGGATGTGTTCCGCACCCGGGACATGCGCAACCTCATGGGCAATGCTGGTATCGCCCACGTGCGCTATCCCACCGCCGGTTCCGCCGCCAGCCCGGCCGAGGCCCAGCCCTTCTACGTGAATTCCCCTTTCGGCATCGTCCTGGGGCACAACGGCAACCTGACCAATACCGAAACCCTCCAGGACGAGTTGTTCCGGGACGATCTGCGTCATGTCAACACCAGTTCCGATTCCGAGGTGCTGCTCAATGTGCTGGCCAATGAGTTGCAACGGGCTGTGGAAGGCCATCGCCTCACGCCCGATGACGTATTCACGGCGGTGACGGGGGTGCACCGCCGCTGCAAGGGGGCCTATGCCGTGGTGGCCATGATCGCCGGCTTCGGCATGGTGGCCTTTCGTGACCCCCATGGCATCCGCCCCCTGGTGATCGGTAAGAACCAGGACAAGAACGGCGTGGAATGGGTCGTGGCCTCGGAAAGCGTGGCGGTGGAGGCCCTGGGTTTCCAGGTGGTGCGGGATGTGGCCCCGGGTGAGACGGTGCTGGTGACCACCCAGGGCGAGTTCCTCAGCCAGAACTTCGCCACCCCCCAGGTCTTCGCACCCTGCATCTTCGAGTACGTCTATTTCGCCCGGCCGGACTCCGTCATGGACGGTACCTCCATCTACGAGACGCGCCTGAAAATGGGCGAATTCCTGGCGGAAAAGGTTAAGCGCCAGTTCAGCCACCTGAAGATCGACGTGGTGGTGCCCATCCCGGACACCAGCCGTCCTTCCGCGTTGCAGCTGGCGCATCAATTGGGTCTGCCCTATCGGGAAGGGTTCATCAAAAACCGCTACATCGGACGTACCTTCATCATGCCGGGGCAGGCCACCCGCAAGAAGTCCGTCCGCCAGAAGCTCAATGCCATGCCTCTGGAATTCATGGGCAAGGCGGTCCTCCTGGTGGACGATTCCATCGTGCGCGGCACCACCAGCCGGGAGATCATCCAGATGGCCCGGGACGCGGGCGCCACGGCGGTGTATTTCGCCTCCGCCAGCCCGCCGGTGCGTTTTCCCAACGTCTACGGCATCGACATGCCCACCCGGGCCGAGCTGCTGGCCAACGGCCGCACGGACGAGGAGATCGCCCGGGAGATCGGCGCGGACGCGGTGATCTATCAGGACCTGCCCGATCTCATCGCGGCAGTGCAGGCGGTGAATCCCCACCTGCGGCAATTCGACGCTTCCTGCTTCGACGGCCAATACATCACCGGCGATGTCAGCGAGGCCTATCTCACGCGTCTGGAAGGCCAGCGCAGCGGCACCATTCCCATCGTCCCCTCGCCCCCCACGCGGCAGATGGGATTGAACCTGGCCGCCCAATGAGCACCCTGCACCCCGATACCCTGGCCGTGCGCGCCGGCACGTACCGCAGCGAGTTGAACGAGCATTCGGAGTCCCTGTACCTCACCTCCAGTTTCGTGTTCAGGAACGCCGCCGAGGCCGCCGCGCGCTTTTCCGGCGCGGAGTCCGGGCCCATCTACGCCCGCTTCACCAATCCCTCGGTGACCATGTTCGAGGAACGGCTGGCCGCCCTGGAAGGCGCTGAACGTTGTGTCGCATTTTCCTCTGGCATGGCTGCCATCCTGGCTACCGTCATGGGGCTCATGCGGGCCGGGGAACATATCGTCGCCTCCCGCTCCATCTTCGGTTCCACGGTGCAGTTGTTCCAGAACATCCTGGCCCGATTCGGTGTGGAAACCACGTTCGTCTCTCCCACGGATCCCAAGGAATGGCGTGCCGCCCTGCGGCCTGAAACACGGCTTTTCTTCGTGGAGTCCCCTTCAAATCCTCTGACCGAGGTGTCCGATATCCGCGCCCTGGCGGAGATCGCTCACGCCCATGGTGCCTGGCTGGCGGTGGACAACTGCTTCTGCTCCCCCGTCCTGCAACAGCCCCTCAAACTGGGAGCGGATATCGTCATCCACTCCGCCACCAAGTACCTGGACGGGCAGGGCAGGGTCCTGGGTGGGGCGGTGCTGGGTCGGCGGGAGCTGATGGAGGGCGTGTTCACCTTCCTGCGCACGGCGGGGCCCACCCTGTCCGCCTTCAACGCCTGGGTATTGCTGAAGGGGTTGGAAACCCTGGGCCTGCGCATGCAGGCCCATTCCGCCCATGCCCTGGCCCTGGCGCAATGGCTGGAAGTCCAGCCCCGGGTGACCCGGGTGTTTTACCCGGGCCTGCCTTCCCATCCCCAGCATGCCCTGGCCATGGCCCAGCAAAAGACCGGCGGCGGCATCGTGGCCTTCGAGGTGGAAGGGGGCAGGGAGGCGGCCTGGCGCGTCATCGATGCCTGCCGCATCATGTCCATCACCGCCAACCTGGGGGACACCCGCACCACCATCACCCACCCCGCCACCACCACCCAGAGCCGCATGACCGCTGAACAGCGGGCAACGGCCGGCATCGGCGACGGACTGATCCGCATCGCCGTGGGGCTGGAATCCGTGGATGATCTACAGGCCGATCTGGCCAGAGGGCTGGCGCTCAGCCCGTGAAGCTGCGCAGACTGACGGCGTTCAGGACCTTGATGGAACGGCCCTTCACCTGAATGAGGCCCGCTCCGGCCAGATGCCCCAGCACCCGTGAAAAGGTTTCCGGCGCCAGATTGAGCTGGGAGGCGATGGTCTGCTTGCTGGCAGGGAGCACGATCTCATATTGCCCCGGCTGGCCGGGCGGGGCCAGGTTGGTCAGGAAGCAGATCACCCGCTGGGTGCTGGTGCGCAGGGTGCAGGTTTCCATGTCGTCCAGAAGTTCGTGCAGGCGCATGGAAAGGCTGGCCAGCATCTTGCGACAGAGCATGGGACTGGTCTCCAGGGCGTCCAGGAGGCAGCGTTTTGACACCAGTAACAGCAGGGAATCCTGGGTGGCCTGGGCCGTGACCGGATAGGGCTTTTCCAGGAACACCACCGCCTCGCCGAAGGTGGAGGCGGACTCGAACATGTGCACCACCTTTTCCGAACCCTGGGCGGAGGGCAGGGACAACTTGATCTGTCCCATCACCAGCACATGCATGCCCTCCGCCTCGTCCCCCTTCTGAAACAGAATCTCGTTTTTCTGCACGCGCAGTTCCCGGCTGCCCATGGCTATGAGGTGCAACTCCTCTTCAGACAGGCCCCGGAAGAGGGGCTGACGGGACAGGATTTCAACAAGTTGGGGACGGGAGTCGGTCAGCAAGAACACTCTCCAGATCGTCTACATTGAAGGATGCGCATTAAGTCACTTTCAGTCTTACGGAAACTTGATCATTGTCAAAGTAATTTGAGGACACGATTGTCAGGATTCATTCCAGTCTAACCCATGGAGGAAGACGTGAATTTATCGGGCATCTTGGTCGTAACACACCCTGAATGGCAGGGACAGGTGGTGGAGACCCTCAACGCCCTGGAGGGCGTGGAAGTCCACCAGGTGGAGGAAGAGACAGGCCGAATCATCGCGGTGCAGGAAGCGCCGGACATCCATGCCGAGATTGAAAGCCTGAAACGGATCAAGGCCGTTCCCCACGTGATCATGGCGGAAATGGTCTACCACTACATCGCCGATGACAAACGCGCCTATAAGGGCATGCCACCGGAGTTGGAAGAGAAGCAGGATGGGTTTGATGCCTGCGTCGTGCCGGCATATCTGAACAGTTGATTGAGCAAGGAGGCTGAGATGGGACTTTCGCGTCGTGACTTTCTGAAGAACAGCATTGCCGCCAGCACCGCCGCCACGGTGGGCATGCCCTTGGCCAAACAGGCCGAAGCCGCCGTCAAGGCGTCCGAGAAGGGCTGGCAGTGGGACAAGAGCGTATGTCGTTTCTGTGGTACCGGCTGCGGCATCATGGTGGCCACCAAGGACGGCCGCATCGTGGCTACCAAGGGCGATCCCGATGCGCCCGTGAACCGGGGCCTTAACTGCGTCAAGGGCTATTTCAACGGCAAGATCATCTATGGCGAGGACCGCCTGACCCAGCCCCTGTTGCGCATGACCAACGGCAAGTTCGACAAGAAGGGCAAGTTCACCCCCATCTCCTGGGAGCAGGCCCTGGACATCATGGAAGAGAAGATCCGCTGGGCCCTGAAGGAGAAAGGCCCCACCGGCATCGGCATTTTCGGTTCCGGCCAGTACACCATCCATGAGGGTTACGCCGCCGTCAAGCTGATGAAGGCCGGCTTCCGCTCCAACAATATCGACCCCAACGCCCGCCATTGCATGGCCTCCGCCGTGGTGGGTTTCATGCAGACCTTCGGCATCGACGAACCCCAGGGCAACTACGACGACATCGAGCATACCGATACCGCCGTGCTGTGGGGCGCCAACATGGCCGAGATGCACCCCATCCTCTGGTCCCGCATCACCAACCGCCGCCTGACCCACAAGAACATGAAGGTGGTGAACCTGTCGGTGTACGGCAACATGTCCTCGGACATCGCCGACCTGGAGATTATCTTCTCCCCCAGCGGCGACCTGGCCATCCAGAACTACATCGCCCGGGAGATCGTGAAGCGCGACGCTGTTGACCACGACTTCGTCAAGAAGCACACCGTGTTCGCCACCGGTCCCTATGACATCGGCTACGGTTTCCGTCCCGCCAAGGCGGAGCAGTTCCACTCCGCCGCCGGGGCCGGCGGTGGTCACGATCGGCACGCCGCTCAGGCTGGCAGCGCCACGGATCAGGCGCTGCCTGGAGACGATTATTTTTTCTTGCCAAGCTCCTTGTAGACCTGATCGCGCACCGAGAGCAGGTTGAGTTTTTGATATGCTTTTTCGCCGGCGGCCTTGAAGGCTGCCATGTCAATTTCACTTTCGGGGATGATGGTCATGCCCGCGGCCTTCAGTACATTGAG
>CAZREY010000168.1:0-6089 GCA_964599015.1 uncultured Thiobacillus sp. | reverse complement strand
ATTCAGCCTGAAGGCGGGCGAGGAGGAACTGACCTGCCGCCAGCTGGTGCTGGCCGTGCCCGTGGATGCCGCCGCCCTGCTGCTGGAGAGCGCCTATCCCGAGACGGCCCGCATCCTGCAAAGCTTCCCCATGTCCAGCAGCGAGGCCCTGGGGGTGGTGCTGGCCGCCGGTGCCTGCGCCCTGGAGCCCGTGGCCGGCCTCATCGGCGCCGATGACGACTTCTGGTCCGTGGTGACCCGGGACCCGGTGCCCCACGGGACCTACCGGGGCTTCACCTTCCATTTCCGCCCCGGCCGCCTGAGCCGGGAAGAGAAGATCGAGCGGGTCGCCGCCGTGCTGGGGGTGCCCAAGGCCGCCTTCGTGCACGTGGCCGAGACCATCAACCGCCTGCCGGCGCCGGGGGTGGAGCATCCCCGCCGGGCCGCGGAGGTGGACGCCCTGCTGGCCCGGGAGCCCCTGGCCCTGGTGGGCAATTACCTGAACGGCCTGTCCATCGGCGACTGCGCGGAGCGGGCCGCCACGGAAACGGACCGCCTGCTCAAGTTGTAAGGAGATCATCATGCGCCGCGTACTCGTGCCCCTGGCCCCCGGTTTCGAAGACCTGGAGGCCACCACCATCGTCGACATCCTGCGGCGGGCGGACATCGAAGTGGTCACCGCCGGCCTGCAAGGGGGCCTGGTCCAGGGCGCCCGGGGCCTGCGCGTGCAGCCCGACGCCACCCTGGACGAGGTGAAGGACCAGGCCTTCGACATGATCGCCCTGCCCGGCGGCATGCCCGGGGCGGAAAACCTCAAGAACGACGCCCGCGTCCAGGCCCTGCTCAAGCGCCTGGCGGCGGCGGGCCACTACACCGCCGCCATCTGCGCCGCCCCCATCGCCCTGGCCCAGGCGGGCCTGCTGGACGGCCGCCGCGCCACCAGCTACCCCGGCTTCGTGGACCGGCTCAAGCCCCCGGGCGCCACCTACGTCACGGACGCGGTGGTGGTGGACGGCAAGGTGGTCACCTCCCGGGGTCCGGGCACGGCCATGGATTTCGCCCTCACCCTGGTGGAACTGCTCAAGGGCCGGACCGTGCGGGACCAGGTGGAAGCGGGGCTGGTGCGCCCCTGAGAGCGCCAACAATCACACAAGGAGACGGCCATGTTCATTCGCGAAGTGCTCGACATCAAAGGCAACACCCAGACCCTGAGCATCTCTCCGGACGCCCCCATCACCGACGCCATGAGCCGGCTGGCGGCCCATGACATCGGCTCCCTGGTGGTGATGCGGGGCGACACCCTGGTGGGCTACCTCACCGAGCGGGACATCCTGCGGGGCATGCAGGCCCGGGGCTGCGACGTGGAAGGCGTGAAGGTGGCTGACCTGATGGAGAAGGAGCCCATCGTCGCCTGCTCCGACGACACCGTGGACTATGCCCGGGACGTGATGACCAAGCACCGTATCAGCCACCTCATCGTCATGGACCACGACCGGCTCACCGGCGTGATCTCCTTCCACGACGTGGCCAAGGCCTGCCTGAAGGAAGCCAACTTCCAGAACTCCCTGCTCAAGCGCTACATCAAGCACTGGCCGGAGTAGGTAGGTCGGTTGTGGTGATATGCAGATAGCGGGCATTTAATTTTGGTGCCGGAATGAGTGCTCGTCGGCTGATACTGACCGACGAACACCCCCTGAAGACATTCGCGGACGTCTGTTTTTTCCACCATCTAGCTTCCGCATTCGCCTCAATCCGGTCAATCAAGACAGAGATGTTTCAGTGACAGGTAACTAATTCAAAGCTGCTTTTGTTCTCATCTAGGCGGAAACGGCATCACATCGACACAGTCGGCGATGCGTAAGCCCAGTAAAGCCTTGACATGAGTTTGACAATACATAAGATAGTAAACAATTACTTTCTTTATGCGCCTGCCATGGTTACCCACCCAAAGCACCTACCCGCAGAAGAACGTCGCGCCGTCACAGTTGAAGCCGTGGTGGAACTTGCGGCGCAGCAGAATCCGAGTGAGATCACGACGGCGGCAATCGCCAAACACATGGGTGTCACCCAGGGGGCGCTGTTCAAGCACTTTCCAACCAAGGAGGCCATCTTGCAGGCGGTCATGGAGTGGGTGGCCGAACGCCTTCTCGCTCGCATGGAAATTGCTGCGCGGTCCACCTCGTCGCCGATCGCGGCCATCGAGGCCATGTTCATGGCGAACGTCGAGTTCGTTACGGAGCACCCGGGCGTCCCGCGCATGCTGTTCGGCGAACTACAACGCGCTCAGCAAACGGCGCCTAAACGCATGGCCCAGACCCTCATCCGACACTATGGCGAGCGTCTGCATGAGTTGATTGAGGAAGGCAAGGCGGCGGGGGAACTGTCGGCCACACTTGATACCGAAGCCGCCGCCACCCTCCTGATCGGAATGGTCCAGGGCCTGGTCATGCAATCGCTGCTGGCCGATGACGTCCAGCGCATACGCCGTGATGCGCCACAGCTTTTCGCGATCTATCAGCGTGGCATTGGGAGCGGGAAATGAAGATACAGCCTATGCAACGCCGTACCCTGGCGCTCGTCGCGGTGATCGTTCCGCTCCTGGCGCTTCTGATCTATGTCGCGCTGCGCTCCGGTCCCCTGGCCCCCGTGGCGGTGACAGAGGTCGAGGTGGAGTCGCGCGCGATCACCCCCGCCCTGTTCGGCATCGGCACGGTCGAGGCACGCTACACATACAAGATCGGGCCCACCATTGCCGGGCGTCTCAAACGGCTGGACGTCCACGTCGGCGACCGGGTCAAGGCTGGCCAGGTGCTAGGCGAGATGGATCCGGTTGACCTCGATGATCGGATGCGCTCCCAGGAAGCCACTATCAAGCGGATCAAGGCGACCATCGGCGAGGTGACGGCCAGGCTCAGCTTCGCAAAAACCCAGGCGTCGCGCTACGAGCAGTTGTTCGCCGTTCGCTCCACCAGCGAGGAAGTCCTACTGGGCAAGCGGCAGGAGTTGCAGATCGCCGAGTCGGCCCTGGCCGCGGCGCGCGAAGACTTGGCCCGGGCCCGCTCCGACCTCCAGGCCCTGCGCGCCCAGCGTGGCAACCTGAGCCTGGTGGCGCCCGTGGCCGGCATTGTCACGGTGCGCGATGCCGACCCGGGCACGACCCTGGTGGCGGGCCAGGCCGTGGTGGAGTTGATCGACCCCGACAGCCTGTGGATCAACGTGCGCTTCGACCAGATCAGTGCGGCGGGGCTGGCGGCCGGTCTGCCCGCGCGCGTCGCGTTGCGTTCCAATGGCGGGGCGCCGCTGAACGGCCGGGTGCTGCGCCTGGAGCCCATGGCGGATGCCGTCACCGAGGAAATCCTGGCCAAGGTGGTTTTCGACAAGGCGCCCACGCCCCTGCCACCCATCGGCGAGCTGGCCGAGGTGACCGTCGATCTGCCCGCATTGGCCGCGATGCCCGTGATCCCCAATGCCGCTGTGCAACGCCAGGACGACCGGCCGGGCAATCAAACGGGTGTATGGCGGATCAAGGATGGTGGGCTGGAGTTCGCTCCCGTCAGGCTGGGGCGTTCTGACCTGGACGGCCGGGTGCAGGTGGCCGAAGGCCTTAAGGCCGGCGAACGCATCGTGGTCTACAGCGAAAAGGCCCTCGGCACGAAAAGCCGCATCCGCGTGGTGGATCACATTCCCGGAGCCGGGAAGTGATCAGCCTGGCCAGCCGCGACATCCTCCACGCCTGGGGCAAGTTCGTCTTCACCGGCGTGGGGCTGGGCCTGCTCATCGGCGTGACGCTGGTGATGGCCGGTGTCTACCGGGGCATGGTGGACGACGGCAAGGCGCTCCTAGACAACAGCGGCGCCGACCTGTGGGTCGTGCAACAGGACACCCTGGGCCCCTACGCCGAATCCTCCAGCCTCAACGACGACCTGTATCGCGCCATCCTGGCCATGCCTGGCGTGGACCGGGCCGCCAACGTCACCTATCTGACCATGCAGGTGAGGCAGGGCGAGCGCGATGTGCGCGCCATGGTGGTGGGTGTCGCGGCCGGCGCGCCGGCGGGCACGCCCGGCACGCCGCCCTACCTGGTGGCGGGGCGCCAGATCACCCGGGGGCACTACGAGGCGGTCGCCGACGTAGCCACCGGTTTCAGGCTCGGCGATACGATAAAAATCCGCCGCAACCAGTACACCGTGGTCGGGCTCACCCGCCGGATGGTCTCCTCCAGCGGCGATCCCATGGTGTTCGTCCCCCTCAAGGACGCCCAGGAGGCCCAGTTCCTCAAGGACAACGATGCCATCTGGCAGAGCCGCCGCCGTACCGGTGAAAACCCGGCGTTCAATCGCCCCGGCGCGCCGGGTGTGCTGGACGCAGTGATCGCGTCCCAGTCCAGCAACAACTTCGTCAACGCCATCCTGGTGCGCCTCGAACCGGGCGCCGACCCCGATGAGACTGCCCGCAGCATCCATCGCTGGAAGCGGCTGACGGTGTACACCCGCGCGCAGATGGAAGGCATCCTGGTCGGCAAACTGATCGCCACCTCGGCCAAGCAAATTGGCATGTTCCTGGTCATCCTGGCCGTCGTCAGCGCGGCCATCGTCGCCTTCATCATCTACACCCTGACCATGGACAAGATCCGCGAGATCGCGGTGCTGAAGCTCATTGGCACACGCAACCGTACCATCGCCGCCATGATCATGCAGCAGGCCCTCGCGCTCGGCGCGATCGGTTTCGCGGTGGGCAAGATCACCGCCACCTTCGCCGCCCCCCTGTTTCCCAAATATGTGCTGCTGATGCCCCAGGATTCCATTGTCGGCTTCTTCGCCGTGATGGCGATCTGCGCCCTGGCCAGCGTCGTCGCCATCCGCATGGCGCTCAAGGTCGATCCGGCGGAAGCGATCGGAGGCTAAACATGACGACCAAGGGCATACGCATAGAAGGGCTTAAGAAGCGCTACGGCAGCGGTGACACGGCGGTCGACGCACTCAAGGGCGTGGACATGCACGTTGAGCCGGGCGAGGTGGTGGGGCTGATCGGCCCGTCCGGCTCGGGCAAGAGCACCCTGCTCAAGTGCCTGGGTGCGGTGATCGACCCCACCGCCGGGCGCATGACGTTGGGCGATGAAGTGATCTACGACGAGGACTGGAAGGTGCGTGATCTGAGGGCGCTGCGCCGCGACAAGATCGGTTTCGTGTTCCAGGCGCCCTACCTCATCCCCTTCCTCGACATCACCGACAACGTGGCGCTGCCGCCCATGCTGGCCGGCGTATCCAACACCGAGGCGCGCAGGCGGGCGCTGGACCTGCTCGCCGCTCTGGATGTGCAGCATCGCGCCCAGGCCATGCCCTCCCAGCTCTCCGGCGGCGAGCAACAGCGCGTGGCGATCGCCCGGGGCCTGGTCAACCGCCCGCCGGTGATCCTCGCCGACGAGCCCACGGCGCCCCTGGATTCGCAGCGCGCCATGGCGGTGATCCGCATCCTCAACGACATGGCGAAGAAGTATGAAACCGCCATCATCGTCGTCACCCACGACGAGAAGATCATCCCCACCTTCAAGCGCATCTATCACATCCGCGATGGCGTGACCCATGAAGAGGACGGTGAAGGGCGCCCGTTCCAGTGAGCGCGCATCCCCAGGATTTTTGCAACCAGGAGTGACTGTTATGAAGAGCACCGTTCTTGTGTACACCGTATTTTTGGCACTCTCGATGACACCGGTCTTCGCTGCCGAAGCGGGGCATGACCACCATCACGACGAACGTCCGGCCAAGCTGCAACTCAATGCAGGAAAGAAATGGAAAACCGATGCCCCGCTGCGCCAGTCGATGGCTGAAATACGCCAGTTGTTCGCCAGCAACCTAGAGGCCATCCATGCCAACAAGCTCGCTCCAACCGGCTACCACACGCTGGCGAGAAATCTCGAAAACGATGTCTCGCGTATCGTTGCGCAATGCAAGCTGCCTCCTGCCGCAGACGCACAACTGCACATCATCGTCGCTGAGCTGATGTCGGGCGTCGAGATGATGTCCGGCCACGCCAATGCTGGAACGGCTCGCAAAGGGGCAGTGAAGGTGATCGAAACGCTGAACCGTTACAGTCAATATTTCAATGACCCC
>CAZREY010000167.1:0-6199 GCA_964599015.1 uncultured Thiobacillus sp. | reverse complement strand
AAGGTGGACCGGGCCAGCATGGCCCACGCCCTGGAGGTGCGGGTGCCCTTCCTGGACCACAAGCTCATGGAATGGGTCTCGGGCCTGCCGGTGGACTACAAGCTCAGGGGCACCGAGGGCAAGTACATGCTGAAGAAGGCCCTGGAGCCCCACCTGCCCCACGACATCATGTACCGCCGCAAGATGGGCTTCTCCATCCCCCTGGCCGAGTGGTTCCGGGGCCCCCTGAAGGACAAGCTCCACGCCGCCCTCACCTCCCAGCGCATGGCCGACACGGGCCTGTTCGACATGGCCTTCCTCAAGCGCATGGCCGACGACCACGCCCGGGGAGTGCGGGACTACAGCGCCTCCCTGTGGTCCCTGTACATGTTCGAGGCCTTCCTCCGCCACAACGAAAAACACGCATGAGCCTGCGCATCCTCCACGTCTTCGACCACTCCCTGCCCCTGCACTCGGGCTATACCTTCCGCAGCGCCAACATCCTGCGGGGCCAGCGCCGCCTGGGCTGGGAGACCTTCCACCTCACCAGCCCCAAGCAGCTCAACGCCCAGGGCCTGGAAGAGGAAGCGGACGGCCTGCGCTTCTACCGCACGCCCCTGCCCGGCGGGCTGGCCAGCAAGCTGCCGATACTGAACCAGTGGGCCCTCATGGAAGCCACGGAAGTCCGCCTCATGGATCTGGCCAAGCAACTGCGCCCGGACCTGATCCACGCCCATTCCCCCGTGCTCAACGCCTGGCCCGCCATCCACGTGGCCCGCGCCCTGGGCATCCCCTCCGTGTATGAGATCCGCGCCTTCTGGGAAGACGCCGCCGTGGACCACGGCACCCAGACGGAAGGCGGCCTGCGCTACCGCCTCACCAAGTCCATGGAGACCCGGGCGGTGCGGGCCGCCAGCCAGGTGGTCACCATCTGCCAGGGCCTGCGGGGCGACCTGATCAGCCGCGGCATCCCCGGCGAGAAGATCGGCGTGGTGCCCAACGCCGTGGACATCGAGCACTTCCAGCTCAGCGCCGGCCCCGACCCGGAGCTGAAGGCAAAACTGGGCCTGGCGGGCTGCCGGGTCATCGGCTTCCTGGGCTCCTTCTACGCCTACGAGGGCCTGGACCTGCTCCTGGCCGCCCTGCCGAAGATTCTTGAGCAGGCCCCGGACGTGCGGGTGCTGCTGGTGGGCGGCGGCCCCCAGGAGGCCAACCTCAAGGCCCAGGCCCAAAGCCTGGGTCTGGCGGACAAGGTGGTGTTCGTGGGCCGGGTGCCCCACAGCGAGGTGAGCCGCTACTACGACCTGGTGGACCTGCTGGCCTATCCCCGCCACGCCATGCGCCTCACCGACCTGGTGACCCCGCTGAAGCCCCTGGAAGCCATGGCCCAGGGCCACCTGCTCATCGCCTCCGACGTGGGCGGCCACAAGGAACTCATCGAGGACGGCGCCACCGGCTTCCTGTTCCGCGCCGAGGATCAGGCCGACCTGGCCCGCAAGGCCCTGGAGGCCCTGGACCTGCCGGACCGGGGCACCGCCATCCGCGCCAACGGCCGGCGCTTCGTGGAAGAAGTGCGCAACTGGGACCGCAGCATCGCCAACTACAAGGACATCTACGGCCGGGCCCTGGGCAGGGCGCTCTGAATGCACAACAGACAACGCACCATTTGATGCAATAATTGATGACATCAAGCATTCGGAGAGCGTCATGCGCACCACTGTCAACCTGGATGAAACTCTGGTTTCAAAAGCCCAGGCCCTATGCGGCCTGCAAGAACGCGGCGCACTGCTGCGCGAGGCCCTGAACGCATTGATCCAGCGGGAGAGCGCGCGCCGGTTGGCCAGGCTGGGGGGCAGCGAACCAGGGCTGGAAGACATTCCCCGCCGTCGTGAGCCTGAATAGTGATTCTGGTCGACACCTCCATCTGGATCGATCATTTGCGCTCGGGCAATGAATCGCTCGCGGCCCTGCTGCAAGGCGAACTGGTATGCATCCACCCCTGGATCATCGGCGAACTGGCCTGCGGCAATCTGACCAACCGGACCGAACTCCTGGAACTGCTGGGCGCGTTGCCGCGTTTGACGCCCGCCAGTGATGACGAAACATTACTTTTCATCGAAAAGCGCCGGCTCATGGGCCGGAGTATCGACTATGTGGACATGCACCTGTTGGCCGCCTGCATCATCCACGGCGCGCGACTCTGGACACGGGACCGGCGCCTAACCCAGGTCGCGGCGGACCTCGGCCTGGCCTATCTCCCCAATGCCCATTAGCCTGGCAAGCCCCATGAGCGAACCCCGCCTCATCGTCTTTTCCAGCCTGTTCCCCAGTTCGGCCCAGCCCACGGCCGGGCTGTTCATCCGCGAGCGCATGTTCCGCGTGGGCCAGCAGCTTCCCCTGGTGGTGGTCTCCCCCAGGCCCTGGTTCCCGGGCCAGGGCCTGATCCGCCTGTTCCGCCCCCATTACCGGCCCATGCCCGCCAGGCAGGAAGACCAGGCCGGCTTCGAGGTGCACTACCCCCGCTTCCTGGCCATCCCCGGCCTGTTCCGTGGCCTGGACAGCCTGTTCATGGCATGGGGCAGCTACCTCACCCTGCGTCGCCTCAAGGCCCGGGGCCACAACCTCATCGACGCCCACTTCGCCTACCCGGACGGCCACGCCGCCATCAAGCTGGGCCGCTGGCTGGATCTGCCGGTCACCGTCACCCTGCGGGGCACCGAGATGCCCCAGAGCCGCAACCCCGCCCTGGTACCCAGGCTGCGGGAGGTCTTCCGGGACGCCCACAAGGTCATCACCGTCTCCGACTCCCTGCGCCGCCTGGCCCTCTCCCTGGGCCTGGCGGAAGAACGGGGCCAGGTGGTGGGCAACGGCGTGGATGCCGACAGATTCACCCCCGAGCCGCGCCAGGAAGCCCGGGCCCGCTACCACCTGCCCGCCGACGCCAAGGTCCTCATCACCGTGGGCGGCCTGGTGGAGCGCAAGGGCTTCCACCGCGTCATCGCCTGCCTGCCGGAGCTGCTCAAGACCCACCCCGACCTGCACTACCTGGTGGTGGGAGGCCCCTGCCCGGAAGGCGACATGAGCCAGGCCCTGAAGGACCAGGCCGCCAGCCTGGGACTCGCCGAACGTGTCCACTTCCTGGGCCCCATCCAGCCCGACGACCTGAAGTGGCCCCTCTCCGCCGCCGACGTCTTCGTCCTCTCCACCCGCAACGAGGGCTGGGCCAACGTCATCCTGGAGGCCATGGCCTGCGGCCTGCCCGTGGTGGCCAGCGACGTGGGGGGCAACAGCGAGGTGATCTGCCGGCCGGAATTGGGGGAGATCGTGCCTTTCGACGACCACCTATCCTTGACCGCCGCCCTGGATCAGGCCCTGTCCGGTGCGTGGGATTCCCTATTGCTGCGCAGGTATGCCGAAGAAAACAGTTGGGATAATCGGGTCGAGGCCCTGGTCAGCATTTTTTCGCGCACGCTCCCCCCCTGATACCGGCACGGCAACGGCCTCCCGGCCAGGGGGTGTTGCCGCCGTCGCTTCCATAGGCTTCATTGCTGGCCCATCCGTTGGCGCATCTGGGATGCAATGTGCTCAAGTTCCGCGACTTCCTGGAGGTGAGCGCGCCTATAGGCCATCCCCTGCTCACGCACAGCCATGATTTGCGCCTCGATGTTGTCCACGCCGAGCAGGATTCCAAAGGCAGTCGATTCGCCCGGGTGCGCAAACAGACGCGCCAGGATCAAATCCCCCAACTCGCGCTTGAAATGTCCGGCCTCCCAATACCAACGCATCTTGGCCCGGCGGTCTCCCTTGTTCGGCACGGCTTCACTGGTCAACGCGTTGAATCCGCTGAAGTCCCACAGTGGTACCGGCGTCCCGGCAACACGGGCATCCTCGGCGACGACCTGCACAACGGCGCGTTTCCACGCCTCGAAGGCTTGCCAATGCCCTGTGATGCGGATGGTTTCCAGCAAATGGGCGTGGTAGGGATAGATGACCAATTGCAGCGCAATGCCCTGTTCCCTGCACATGCGCAACACCTGACGAAGGTCATCCAACGCCGGCGATGAACGCCCCCTGGCATCGAAAATATCCTTCGGGCGCTGCAGGTAGGCCTTGATGTTCTCCATGTCCCTTTGCCGGAACACCGCCCAATACCCCTCATCTCCCGTGATCCGAAGGTAATCCCGCATCGGGTTGAACCCCAGGGGCGTCAGATCGGCGGAATACGGGTTGCCCTGGCTCCTGATTGTCTGTACTGAATCAAAAAAAGCCCCCAGGGTGAGGGAGGCCTCACCATAGTCGCGGACTTGCTGCAGTATCCGACCGGGGTTGTGCGAACCATCTGGATTGACAAGCAACCGGCCGCCTTCCCTGCCGCGTGGCCTGCTACGAACCGGCTCGCCTGCATCGACCAGGAAATCCATGAAATCAATGCCCCACACCACAACGGTAGGCTTGCCCTGTTCGACGCCCCCGCTGCCAGCCAACGCATGCTGCAAATAACGGAGCGTAGTGGCTGTGCCTGTGCCCGGCAGTGCCAAGTTGAAAACCGGCCGCACACCAATCGGCCAGGCCGAGTGTTCCGGGTCGAGGCCGACTTCCGCGCGCGAATTGCCCAGGATCAGGCCCCGGGGACGCACCCGCAGCACCTGATAGGCCTTCACCGTGGCCCCATGGGCGCCGGCGTTGGGTTTGAGGGTGTTGAAGCCA
Source organism: uncultured Thiobacillus sp. (assembly GCA_964599015.1). GTDB lineage: Bacteria > Pseudomonadota > Gammaproteobacteria > Burkholderiales > Thiobacillaceae > PFJX01. The sequence continues at coordinate 1,513 of CAZREY010000167.1, read as the reverse complement.
GGCGCGTCCACCAACCTGAAGAGGCCATAGGGATCAACGACCAGGTTGACACCCGCCACCAGCAAGACCAGAACGCCGGCCAAGGCCAGCCAAAGACGAAGATAGCGCCCCACGCTCATCTGACCGCCATCACCAAATGAAGCAGGTTCCTGCAAACAGGATACGCGGGGGTTCGGCCAGACATTGGCAATGTCTTCCATTCACAGATCACGATTGCAACCGCCTTCCTCCTCAAAATTGGAAATACAGGAATTCGCTCGGCCTGGTCAGCGACAGCAGGCCGGAAGCCAGTACCACGGCCATCACCACCGCCCACCTCCGTCGAATAGACCAGGCAAGACGTGTAGCGCTGTAGTCATGATCAGTATCCAAGGCCGGCTTGAAACGCCCCATGATCTGCTGGGTGTTGGGCGACAGGAATACCACTGGCAACAGCATCAGTATCCAGAGGTAATTCATCACGAAGTCCCGGCCGCCGCCTGGCGTGAAAATCACCCCGATTGATCCAAGCCAGGAAGCGAGCGGGCCCGCGCGCAAGGCTATGGCTTCGGGCACGGTCACGCCGTTCAGGCCAACCATGCCGGCCAGAATCGCCAAGGCCCCATCCAGGCTTTGCGCCCGGAAAAACACCCAGCCCACCACCACTGCCAGGAAGGTGAGCGATATCCCCAGCACGCGGCCGACCGCGGAGGATTTCGCCAGGTCGTGTCCCAGTCTTTTCCGGATACCCTGCCAAGCCTGGTGGATGACCAGATAAAGGCCATGCAGACCGCCCCAGATCACGAAAGTCCACCCCGCACCGTGCCACAAGCCGCCCAGCAGCATCGTGGCCATCAGGTTCAAATAGCGCCGGAAAGGCCCTTTCCGGTTGCCCCCCAGGGGGATGTAAAGATAGTCACGAAGAAAACGAGACAAGGTCATGTGCCAGCGCCGCCAGAACTCCGTGATGCTGACCGCCTTGTAGGGAGAATTGAAATTGAGCGGCAACCGCACGCCGATCATGTACGACAGACCGATGGCCATGTCCGAGTAGCCTGAAAAATCGAAGTACAACTGCAGGGTATAGGCCAGGGCACCGCCCCAGGCCTGGAACAGCGTCAGCACTTCACCCGCTTCCGCGGCGGAAAACACAGGGGCCGCATAGGGCGCGACACCGTCAGCCAACACCACCTTCTTGAAGAGGCCAAGGGCGAAGATGGTCAGGCCAACAGTGAAAAACTCATGGCTGAAACGATAAGTCGCGGCCTGTCCGAATTGCGGCATCATTTCCCTGTGATGGAGCACCGGACCGGCGATCAGATGTGGGAAATAGGTGACGAACAGGCTGTAGTGGATAAAGTCGAATTCCTTCGCCTCCCCTCGCGCCGCGTCCACCAGGAAGGCGATTTGGGTAAAGGTGAAGAACGAAATGCCCAGGGGCAGAATAATCTCGGCAAAGCCCCAGTTGGACCCCGCTAACAGGATGGTGAGAAACCCCGCACCCCTTGCCTGAAGGGGGATAGCTGGCAGACTT